>DOEX01000068.1:13305-13525 GCA_003532515.1 Anaerolineaceae bacterium
CGTCTTGAAAAACGTCCACCAAATATTGAAGGAAAAGGTGAGATTACAATTCGCCAGTTGGTGATCAACGCCTTACGAATGCGCCCAGACCGGATCGTCGTAGGTGAGTGTCGCGGTGAGGAAGCTCTGGATATGCTTCAAGCGATGAACACTGGTCATGATGGCTCCATGACTACCATCCACTCAAACAGCCCCCGCGATGCGTTACGCAGAATTGAGA
>DOEX01000224.1:0-5179 GCA_003532515.1 Anaerolineaceae bacterium
AAGACGATTGCCATACCGATCTTGACTGCTGCGGCATGTTTCTTCAGGAAGGCAGTGAGGTCCTTTGAGGTTGTTCCAAAGTACGCCAAAATGAAAACGATGATCAATGGCACAATGAACATAAGGTTGTAAAGCAGCAGGAAGAGCACTGCTTTACCGCGTAATTCGGGCAGGGTGCTCATGGAAATGATCACTGGCAGGTAGATCTGACCGGTGCAGGCAAGTTCCAAAATCGAAACCACCAACCCCACAACAAATGCGCTGAGGTAATAGCTGCTGGATTTGCGTCCACCTCTTACTGTGGCATTAATTCGCTTTCGTAAGGGTTCGGGCAGTTTCAACGCCATGTCGTCAAGATCACCGTGACGGGTCTTGAAGTAATCCCGAATACTTAAAATTGCCAATATCAAGCAGAACAAGGCAGTCAGACCATAGACGATCTTGCTCAGGATATTCATGTACTCTTTGATCAAGTCTAATACTTTGTAGAACCCAAGCCCAACCAGCAAGTATGCCAGGAAGACGCCTATGGTAAAACTGGCACCGGTAAGTAAGATTTGTTTTCCTTTGTGCCCACTAAGAGCCAGGTAAGAAACAAAAAAGATGATGGTCGCAAAGGCACATGGGTTGAGCCCGTCCACCAATCCTGCTAAAAGTATGGCAACCCAGCCCAACTTTTGGAAGCGCTCCATTAATGTTTGGCTGCCTTGTTGAGGGTTATATTCATTCCAGAAGCGAGGAGAACCGGTTTCCAATAGGTTCTCAAGAACTGGTTCTATTGTTTGAGGACGGATTTCTTCTTCGCCAATCCAGGTTTGGTCACCAATAAAAATTGCCGGTGTGTGCAGGTCTTCCACCCGGTCAACCCGTTCAGCCATCCAGTTTGCCAAACCCGCTTCATCATAGATGTTATACTCTTCGATGATCAGTTGTGGGTATTTATCTTGCAGGTAAGCCAGGTCAGTTTCTGAGCGGGCACATTCTTTACATCCTGTCTGATAAAAGTAAGCCACATAAATGGGATCATCAATTACGCAATTCTCAGGATTGTCAATGGTGCAGGCTTCAATCGGTTCCTCTGCTGGCTGAGGCGTAGAGGTGATTAGCTGGTTAAAATCCACACCTTGAATGACAGGTAGTAAAATTGGGTCACCCTCAATGCCTGTTTCTACCAATCTGCGTAGATCGGATCTATTTTCTTCTTCTCCAGTCAAAATTTGGTTTCCAACAACAACGACAGGTAGATCACGATTGTCAAGGGAAGTCTGAAGCTTATCTTCGATGGTCATGAGAGCTTCATAGTTGGTGCGTTCGCCTAGCTCCAGCAGCCTGAAATCTACCATTCCCGGATACTGACTGATCAGGGGATTGACGATTTCTTCAATTACTGTCAGGCAATGACTGCAACTGTTTGAATAAAAATAGAGCACCTGGACGCGGACATTACTCAAATCTTGGGTTGGTGTGGCTACACCGGGTCCCACACCCTGGGGTTGATTTGATGCAGCACTGACCGGTTGGACAAAAATGGTCAGCAGGAAAATAAATAAGATAACCAGGTTTCTGATTTTCTCATTTTTACTGCTTGTTAGTTTTAACATAAGTAAAGAAGGTATCCTTGATCTTTAGTTTTTGCTGCCCATAACTTATCGTGGATATTCTAACACGAGTTCAAAACCGCATAAATTTTTGGAATAATTATGCAATTTCTATTTCCACCAATGGGAAACGGCTCTCAGAAAAGAGCTTTTTTAGATAATCTTTCTGATTATCTTCCAGACCTTTTAATACCATGCGAACGTGAAAATCCCCATTTTTTGAGGTCGTATTGACAGTGCGAAGTATGTTTCCACCAGCTTCTGTGATTAACCCTGCGAAGTAAGCCAAGGCTCCAGGACGATTGGAACTGTTATTGCCGTGGATTTGGAGGGATGTCCAACGTAGCGTAGAGCTCTTTATGCCCGTCAGGTCCATGGCATTTTCGACTTCATTGACAAAAATTGAGCCGCCACCGACCGCTGAGTAGAGATCGTCCAGGTTGGCACAAGCCAGCAGACCCAGCATCGATTCAAGGCGATTAGGCTCCAGGGATGCGACGTCATTGAGATCAAGTATGCCTTGTGAAACCAAAATGGGGTGGATTATCTTTTGTCCTTTTTCGCTGGCTTGTTTTAGATTGACTCTTGCCAAAACATTGCGCAGCAAGCGGGCAGTTGTGGGGTTGCAGTGATTGAGCCAATCTGGCTCAGGTTGCTTGTGGGGACCGCTGCTCACCACTTCAAGCACATCACCGGGATTCAAATTGTCATAAATATGGCGTTCTTCCCCGTTGACCAGGACTTTGTGGATTTTATCCAGGTAAAAATCCTGTATCGAGGCAACGCCATCCAGAACCGTGCTGCCTTCTTCGAGGAATCGGGTTCCGCCATAGCTTGTCAGGATCTGAACAGGGCGGTATCGACTGATATCCTTGTTGTGATTGATGGCATAAATGACACCCCAGGTGTTTTCGCCTTCCATATCCTCGGTGGCAATGGCCGTTTCGATCGCTCCAGTCCCAGGAAGGTAGGCAGTTACCTGCAAAGCCTGGTAACCATTTTGAGGTGACGCAATGTAATCGTCAAAACGGTCCTGGTCAAGATTGCGCTGAAAATACTTGTTCACTCTTGCCAAAAGGCGATAACAATCGATCTCATCTTTGCTTTTGACCAGCATCCGAAAACTGACAATGTCGTTCACTGCTGAAAAATCGTCCAACGAGGTGCGGTTGCTTCGCGCCATTCTTTGCAACTTATCCCAGGCTTGCCAGTAGCCGTTGACGGTGAATTTTATCGATCCGTCAATCCCTTCAGCATTCATCATGTTACCGAGTTCGCCAAGATAATAACGGATAAAGTTGACATTTAACCGGGGATCAGCATCGATTTTGGATTTAACCATTGGGAAGGAATCGGCTTCAGCGTAGGGAAAAGCCATATCTTCTATCCATCGCCGCCAACGATAACAATTGAGAATCCCAGCCAACTTGCCATAAGCCCGAATCGCTTCGTTTGCTTTCGCCCATTGTTTAGCAGGCGGTTGATATTGGAGAGTCATCAGGTTGTGACTTTTATCTGCCAGTTTGATCACGAAGACTGCCGGGTCGCGAAACATGGCAATTTTCCGCAGGGTTTCCATCTCCCGGCTGGAGCCATCCCTCGGGTTGCTTATCTTGGTTAATCCGTCGATGATGTGGGCAACTTCCCCACCAAGTTCTCCAGGAAAAAGCGTTCGGATTTCATCTAAAGTTTCGCCCTGGTCTTCGACGGTGTCGTGGAGCAGGGCGGCTATTGTCCAGGATTCAATATTGACCAGGTTGTCGACAAAGGCGGCAACCCAGGCGCAATGAGTTTCAAAATAAGGTTCGCCGGAGAGACGTTTTTGACCAGCATGAACATGCTTTCCCCAATCATAGGCGCGCTGAATTGATTCGGTGCGTGGTACAAACGGACCTACGTGAAATTCGTCCGTGATGAGAGGACGAATTTCTGAAATGTTCATCACTTGAACCAAGACAGACTCCTC
The DNA here is from genome assembly GCA_003532515.1 of Anaerolineaceae bacterium. Lineage (GTDB taxonomy): Bacteria > Chloroflexota > Anaerolineae > Anaerolineales > Anaerolineaceae > Mesolinea. The sequence continues at coordinate 3,565 of DOEX01000224.1, forward strand.
TCCAAGTCAGTTTTAAGACTATCATTTTATTATATCGTAAGCTTACTTCAATAGGGGAAAAACTATACAAAATTCATTGATCTGAAAATCACTTATTCATATACAGTACCAGGACTATATGGACCACCGCTGCCAAACCATTAATGACCCAGAAATAATTCTTCCTGGTCTTGTGGTGAAAGACCTTCATTCCAAGGAGTCCACCGACCCCTCCACCGAAAACTCCCAAAAGCAGCAAAACCTTTTCTGGTATGCGCCAACCATCACTTTTGGCTTGAAACTTGTCATAGCCAAACAATAAGAAGGTTATAAAACTAAGTGGGATGAAAATAAGTTCCATTTTTTTTCCTATAAGGCGGAAATTATAGCGTATGATTGTGGTTGGAGCATATAAATGGAACAAATTGAGCGTCTAATTCCACTAGAAGTGTTGGAAACAGAGATTTTGGTGGTCAACTCACGCTTTATTGCCAGTCTCTCACCTGCCACTACTGTTGAAGAAGCACGGACTTTCATTGCTAAGGTTAAAAAGCAACACCCCACTGCCACTCATCATGTGCCTGCTTTTGTGATCGGGCATGGCAAAAGCGTAATCACGCATTGCAGCGATGACGGCGAACCTTCGGGCACAGCCGGCAGACCAGCTCTGGCTGTTTTGCAAGGCAGCGGGTTGGGAAACGTGGTTGTTGTCGTGACGCGCTATTTTGGAGGCACAAAACTGGGTACGGGTGGCTTGGTGAAAGCCTATGGCGATGCGGTGCGGGAAGTGCTCAAAGGGGTCAAATTTGCCACCCTTATGCCAACTACGACCTTGATGTTTGTCACGCCTTATCGTTTGTACGACCAGCTTACCAGGTTGATGGAAGCACACAATGGTCAGGTTTTGGGTGTGGAATTTCTTGAGGAAGTTACAGTGACCGTGCGCTTTAAAGACGAAGTGGTGGAATCATTCACCAATCAGTTGAGTAATTTGAGTGCAGGGCAGGTTGAAACAATTGTGATTGAACAGGATCCTGAAAGCGTTTTTCCGTTGAATCAGGAATAATCAGCCAAGGGAAGATTATTCCCAGTTATGCGTCAAGTTGAGATATATATATGCGAATCTACGTAGGCCGTGATTGGATGTGGCGAGAGCAATATCATTCCGAGACTTTGTCCCACATCCAATCCGGCAAAGCGCTGACCCTTGCGAAATGGTTTCTGTAGGTATATTACTTGCCGGATTGAAAGCGGCACAAGGAGAATTGATCAATCGGCATCACATGCTTTCAATCTCGGCCTACGAAAAATTCGAACCCTTTCGATTAGCAATAAACCTTTACCCTTAATGATTGCTGGATATCTACTGCTAAAGATCAGACATACTCGCGAATCAATACAACTGCTGTTGTGCTGTGTAGAGCTTATGGTAGAGTCCATTTTCCGCCAGCAATTCTGCGTGCGTACCAGTCTCAAGGATTCTGCTGCCTTCCAATGCGACAATTTTATTTGCATTGCGAACCGTTGAAAGCCGATGGGCGATGATGATGGTTGTGCGTCCTTGGATCAGGCGTTCGAGTGCCTGTTGAATAAGTAATTCTGTTTCGGTATCCACTGATGAGGTGGCTTCATCCAG
>DOEX01000224.1:5293-6999 GCA_003532515.1 Anaerolineaceae bacterium
TTTCTTCATCCGTCGCGGTCGGTCTGCCAAAGAGGATATTCTCACGGATTGTGCCGTGGAAGAGGAATACATCCTGTAAAACCATGCTAACGGATTGATGCAATTGATCCAGGTCGAAGTCCCTGACATCCACTCCATCGATACTCACTTTACCGCTGATGACATCATAAAATCTGGGAATCAGGCTCACTAATGTAGTCTTCCCTACACCCGTTGGACCCACCAGGGCGACAGTGCTACCCGCTTTGATGTCCAGGTTGATGTTGTGTAACACCTCTTCGCCTTCTGTATAATGAAAATTCACATTTTCGAAACGTACATCTCCTTGAATGGGCTCATTGAAGATGCGAGGATTGACTGGGGAGGCAATTTCTGGCGACACGGTAAGGATATCCGCGATACGCTCGAAACCAGCCAGCGATTCCTGAACAGCTTCCATAGAATTGCCCAGATTGCGGACAGGTGTGTAAAAACTGTCAAGATAGAGAAAAAAGGCGACCAGGTCGGCGATGGAAAGTGTGCCGGCGATTGCCATACGAGCTCCAAAAAATATCACCAGCAATTGACCTATCCCGGCTGCAAAATCGAAGATAGGATTGAAAATCGCCATCAGCTTTAAGGCACGCAAGTTTTTGTGCAGCACAAGCTGGATTTTGCCATCTACCTTGTCCAGTTCATCTTCTTCCCGGGCAAATGCCTTTACTTCCCGGATACCGGATAAGCTGTCGTTAAGTACCGCGTTTAGCTCACCAAGAGATTGTTGGCGGTTTTTGAACGCCGGACGAACCACCTTGCTATAACCGATCAATGCAATAACAATTAAAGGGATTGGTATGAGAGTCAGAAAGGTCAGGTGCACATTCATCGAGAGCAAAATTGCAACAACACCAACCAGGGTGATGCCATTGACAATCACATCTGGCAAGGCATGAGCGATCATTCGCTCGAATAGATCTGTGTCGTTAATGATCCTTGACATTAACTGACCAGTTTGCTTGTCTTCATAGAAACGCAGGGATAGCTTCTGGATGTGTTCGTACACCAGGCGGCGGGCATCTGAAACGACCCCCCAACCAGCAATATGGGCGGCGTAGGAGCGTACAAATTGCATCAATGCCCGGGCAGCAAAAACAATCAAGGCGATGACGGAAATGCGAGTAATAAAATTAACGGTGTCTTGACTGAGCGGTTCTGTTGTTAGTCTTGCTATGAGCAAGCGGATTATCCAGGGGATCAATAATTGCGCGCCAACTAGACCGAGCATAGTCAAGGTGGTAATTAAGATTAATTTCCAATATTTTCGGGCAAGTTTGCCAAGTAAGTTGTATGGTTTCAAGATAAGTTTCCGATTTCGTGTGAGATGATTAAGGTGGCGTTATTACCCCAGCGTGGAATGGGCATTCCCCATGCTTTTTTAAATGCTTTGTCTTCCATCCAGAATAAACCTGTTCCAGCATTAACCCAGGAGTTGATGAAACCCCAGGGAGTGCGGATTTCACCGCTGTAATGATCCGGGTCGTAGGCGGCAAAAAGCATGGTGTGACCGCTGGCACCTTTTTCGCGATTGTAATTTTTGGGTTGGTCCCGGTAGTAGATTTTTGGCGATTGCTTGAACCACCAATAAATTGTAACCAGACAGGCAATGTTATCTACTTCGGCGGTAGCTCGCAAAACATCTGGACTCAAATGTAGCAGGCTCGCATTGA
>DOEX01000265.1 GCA_003532515.1 Anaerolineaceae bacterium
GAGGTGACAGATACATCTTACCTGGTGGGCACGATCCTGGTAGCGATCATCCTGCCGCTCTTGGTTACCTTGTTTACCAACCACAGATTAAACCAGTCTTAGATTGATTATTTTGAGAAATATTTATAACCCCACCTACAAGTTGGCAGACTTACATAAAATTCGATGGACTTTAAATAAAGAAAGGCACTATTGATCAGTGCCTTTCTTCTTTATTAATTAGCTAAGTTAATTCTTCGCGGGCATATCGCGGCTGGCAATCACGTCCACACCCGTTCCGATAACATTGGCGATGATCACATCCTCAGCTTTGATCGGAGCCATTACCTCAACATCACGAATTTTTTCCAATACTTCCAAGATCTTTCGTTTGGGAATCGAACCCTTGGTGTAAACCGGCAGCAATGGGTGGAAGCCATTAGGCACTCGGACCGTACTTGCCAGCATGCGCTGAGGAGCGATGGCTTCCTGCCTGCCAAAGGTTTCACCTTTACGACAGCGGTTGCCCAAAATCTTGACGACTTCGTCGCCTTCCATACGGACGATCAATTTACAGCCCATTGGGCAAGCAGTGCAGATATAGTTTCTTTCTTCCATCTTATGCCTCCGATTTGGGATAAATATCGACGGTCAGTTTGCCAGTCTTCTCAACTTCAGCCGCCATTTTGGGCTTAAGCACAATCGTGACCATCTCACCCGGGCGTACATAACGTTCTGAACGCCGAACAATACTGTTTTCATCACCACGCACTTCCAGCCAGACGTCTTCTTCGATCGGTCTGGTGACTCGCATCTGCAGACTGATGTCGCCTTTCTCCAGGGCTTTTTTATCCAGTTTGTGTGGAACGATATAACGCACATTTTTGCCAGGAACCAACGGGATGTAACGGGCAGCTCGCGCTTTCTCAGCCAGGGCAAATTCCGCGGCACTTCGTCCAGCTTCAGACCCTGCCATGGAAACGTAATCGACCAGGTCATAGACATGCACAACATTTCCAGCGGCAAAAATTCCAGGCACGCTGGTCTGAAAATGTTCATCCACAAAAGGACCACCAGTGACAGGATCCAAGGCAACGCCAGCTTTCTTAGAAAGTTCGTTTTCCGGGATCAAACCAACAGAGAGTAACAAGGTATCACAGGGAATGACTTCCTCAGTGCCAGGAATGAAATTCCATTTTTCATCCACTGCCACGGCTTCGATTGCCTCAACCCGATTCTTGCCCATGATCTTTTTGATCGTATGGTTAAGTTGAAGAGGGATGCCCCAGTCTTCCAGACACTGCACATAGTTTCGGCTCAACCCGGACAAATAAGATTGAATTTCCAGTACCCGTTCCACGTGAGCGCCCTCAAAAGTGAGGCGGCGTGCCATGATCATACCAATGTCGCCAGAGCCAAGGATGACAAACTTGTTTCCTGGCATATAGCCTTCCACGTTCACCCAGCGCTGGGCAGTGCCGGCAGTGAAGACTCCATTAGGGCGATAGCCAGGTAAGCGAACCTGGGCACGAGTGCGTTCGCGGCAACCCATAGCCAGAACGATGGCGTGTGCATCAACCTCAAGATAGCCAAAATCCCGGCTCGAGAGATACAGCCTGCGTTGGGAGGTCACATCCATGACCATGGTATCCATCAGGAAAGTAATCCCTAAGGTTCTAGCTTCATTAATATATCGCTGAGCATATTCCGGACCCGGCAGGTCTTCCTTGAAGGTCTGCAGACCGAATCCATTGTGAATACATTGCAGTAAGATACCGCCCAGTTCAACGTCGCGTTCGATGACCAAAATGTCATCCGCGCCGCTTTTTTTGGCATCGATCGCGGCTGCCAGCCCACCAGGACCAGAACCAATGACAACAACATCATATTGTTTCTTAATTAACATTGGCGACCTCCACATCTTTGGTAGTCCGATACAGGTATTCGGAACCTTGACCGCGTTTGGTGATTTCGAAAGGAGAAACACCCAGTTCCCTTGCAAGGATGGCAACCACACGGGTCATGTCAAATCCTGCCTGGCAGCGACCAGTACCTAGCCAGGTGCGGCGTTTGATTGCATCGTAGGTATGAGCTGGGACAGGTGCATGGATTTCAGCGACGATTTCACCCTCAGTCACATTCTCACAGCGGCAGATCACGCGAGCATAGCGGGGATCCATATCGCAAAGGAGTTTGCGTTCCTGGTGGGTCATGTGAGCATAGCGCGGACGGCCTGGTCGGATCGGGTCCCAATCTTTCTTGGCCACAAATTCCTCACCCGCGTCTTTCATCAGGTCCACCACCATTTCTGCAATAGCTGGGGCTGAGGTCAATCCTGGTGATTCGATGCCACCCAAGTTGACGAAGCCTTGCACACTGCTGGGGACCTCAATAACATAGTCATTGTTGTAATTGATTCCCGGGGTATAGCAGGGTCCGTTGCCCATCGGTCGTAAACCAACAAAATTAGCAATCGAGTGACGTAAATTGAGGGATGGGATCAACTTCTTTGCGCCATCGAGTAGCTCGTCCATTCCTTCTTTGGTCATTGATGTGTCTTCTTTATCATCGATTACATTGCCATTAGGACCGACGATGGTGTTTTCGTGTAAAGTGCCAGTAACCAAAATACCCTTACCCCGGCTGGATGGTACTGGGAAGAGCACATTATGGATCTGCACTTCAGCCCGGTCAAAGATAAAATACTCACCTTTACGAGGTTTAATGATAAATTCAGGTCGAACGCCAGCTTTGTGCATCACAGCGTCTGAGTAAATTCCAGCCGAATTGATCACCCAACGGGCATAGAAATCGCCCCGGTTGGTTTTGACACCGATAACACGGTTCCCTTCCCAAATAAAATCTTCAAACTTGGTGTTCAGCAACACTGTTGCGCCGTTGATCACTGCGTTTTCCGCAGCTGCAACAGTGACCTGGAAGGGATCGCAAATACCGCCGGTGGTTGCCCAAAGCGCGCCGCTTACATCTGGGTTGATGTCTCGCTCTCGAGAACGCATTTCACCTGCATCGATCATCATCATCCCTGGCACACCGTTTTGGATGCCTTGCTGCAGTAACTTTTCTACCAGAGGGAGTTCCTCTTCCCCTATAGCGACGACATAATCGCCTCTACGTTCGAAGGGGAAGTTGAGTTCGCCAGCCAATTGATCCCACATAGGATTTGCCCTGACATTCATTAAAGCTTTCAGAGAACCTGGAAGAGGGTCATAACCGGCATGGACAATTGCCGTATTTGCCGAAGAGCATCCCATGCCAATATCTGCTTCTTTCTCTATCAGCAGGAGCCTGCCTTCGTAACGGGAAAGCCACCGGGCAATCATAGCACCGACTACGCCTCCCCCGATCACGATGTAATCGTATTTTTCTTGCACACTTGCCTCCATTTTTTAAATTTCCATATGACCAAAATTTATAATACCATTAGGGTATCTTTTTCCAGGATCAGATGATGGTTGCAAGCGCTTATTTCTGAAGTATGTGATGTGAAGGTGATCGTCTTGCTAAAAAAAAACCATCATTTTGCAAAAGTTTACGTTCATTTTTATAATTTGAGGTATTATACTACGTAGCCAATTAAATTATGATTATTAATCAGAATAATTGGCAATTTTCGCAAAAAATTGGAAAAATTTGTATAATTAAGGTCGATTGTGTTATAGTTATTCTTAGGTAATATCGGCAAAACTGAAAAGTTAAAACGATAACCTTATCGGCAAATCTTTTAGGTTCTAGGGAGTACGAGGATACTAAATTGAGTAGCCAACTGAGAATGCATCTGTTATTTATGGAGGATCATACTAGACGATCTCTATATGCAGTTGCGTTTTTTTGTATATCTCCCCAGATAGACCAGGAAAGAAATCAAGCGAATACGAATAATCAAGGAAAGGGAGGTGCTTATCGATCTTTAAATCAATAGCTTTTTCATAAGGAACCATCAATCTTATTCAAAACACAATTAAAAGGAGAAATATTCATGGAAAATCGTACTATGAAAGAATTTATTGGCGAAGTGTTTGGCACCTTCATCCTGATTCTGCTCGGTGATGGTGTTGTCGCCAATGTTGGTCTGGCACCTCGTGTTGCTGGCACCGCTTATAACTGGAACACTATTACCATCGGTTGGGCGTTCGCAGTCATCATTGCTGTCTACGTTTCTGGTGGTATCTCTGGTGCTCACCTGAACCCTGCTGTCACCCTTGGTTTGGCTGTCCGCCGTGGCTTCCCCTGGAAGAAGGTTCTGCCCTTCATCGTTGCTCAGATGATCGGTGCTTTCCTTGGTGCTTTAGCGGTATTCTTGATTTATCGCGATGGTCTGCAGGCTGCTGGAATGCCTAATGTCTGGTCAACCGGACCTGGCTCTGTCTTCGGACAGGCTTGGTGGGGTTCCGCTAGTTCTGGTGCAACTGGAAGCTACAGTATGTTGACTGCTTCAATTGCAGAACTCTTCGGCACAATGGTCCTGATTTGGGGTATTGCTGCTAGTGGCGACATGAAGAACATGGGTCTCAAAGATAACCTTGGTGTATTTATCGTCGGTTTCACTGTTCTGGCGGTTGGTCTTTCCCTTGGTGGTCCTTCTGGCTATTCCATCAATCCTGCTCGTGACCTCGGTCCCCGCATCCTGGGTGCTTTGGTCGGAACAAAAGGCTTGTTCGATGGTCTCTACTGGCTGATCGTTCCAGTGCTGGTTCCAGCAATCGCTGGTCCTATCGGCTTCTGGCTCTACGATATGGTTGTGGCAAAGAATCTGCCCCACAAGGAATAGTATTCAAACTGACCAATGATGACCGCTGGTCACATCAACACTTGGCT
>DOEX01000261.1 GCA_003532515.1 Anaerolineaceae bacterium
GTTTGTACCATAAAGCCTCCAATAAATTCAGATGCTAAAAGTATAAGTCAAGTTTGAGAGGAAAACAGCAAGTTGTAAGTCAGTTTCCGTTAGTTAACCTGGGCTGAGATTCAATCCTGGAAATTTCATTCCGAGCTGTTGAAAATTTAGCTCAAGATTAAGGTCTGATTTCCCCAAGATGAGAGATAGGTCTGGAGAGACAACGGCTTGTAACTTGCCAGACGGCAATGTATACTTAGATTTTAGAATTTTCTAATCGAGGTAATAATGAAGATTGATTTTCAAGAAACAACCGATGACCTTGCCAAGCGCATCAACATCCACTCGCAGTTTGGGAGCCGTGATATCGACCAATGGATGCTCGAGATTCTCGATCTCCAGCCGGGAATCAAAATTATGGATGCTGGGTGTGGCTCAGGTAAACAATGTTTCTCTTTCTACCATCACCTGAACGGAGATGCTGAAATCATTGGCACTGACGTTTCGGAATCCCTGCTGGACGAAGCCCGCACAAAAAACCAGGAAATAAACAATGCGATCGAGTTCAAGTTTCTCGATTTCAACTTGCCTTTTGATTTACCTGATAACTACTACGATTTAATTTCTGCTTGTTTTACTATCTATTACGCGCAAGACATCCCCTTCACTCTCTCTGAGATGCATCGCCTGCTCGTCCCTGGTGGTCGCCTGTTCACTACCGGTCCGATGCCAAGTAATAAACAGCTTTTTTACGACATTATCCGAGAGGCGACCGGCAAGCCCATCCCGCCTATGCCTGGCAGCTCGCGTTATGCTTCCGAAATATATGGGACGATGCAGGAGCTTTTCAGCAAAACTGAACAACACATTTTCGAAAATCCCCTGACCTTCGAGTCAGTTGAGCCGTTCATGGTTTATACCCGTGCGTCCATGTCTGAAGACCGACGACTGTGGAATTCTCTCTTCCAGACGCATGAAGAATTCGAAAACACAATGGCAGCAATCGAAAAAACAGCACAGAAATTTCTCGAAAGAGATGGCAAGTTAGTCATGACCAAGGTCGTGGGCGGCTTCATCGCCACTAAATGAGGGCAATTATGAAAAACATGACTTTTTATGGGAAATCTTTGCTGTTTCTGGGCGCTCACCCTGATGATATTGAACTGGGTTGCGGTGCCCTTTTGGCAGATTTAGTAGGACTGGCAGATGTGTTCTGTATGACCTTCTCGGATAACAAAAAGAACCCTGATTTACAAAATCTTGCAGATGAACATTCAAACAGCATGCATGTTTTGGGTCTGAAGGATCACCAATTCGGATTAGGCAGCTACGAAACCAGGCGTTTCCCCGACTTCCGCCAGGAAATGCTCCAGGACATGCTGAACCTTCGCAAAAAGTACCAGCCCGAAATTGTGTTCGTCAATACAGCCAAGGATATCCACCAGGATCATCAGACCCTGACTGAGGAAGCTACCCGGGCGTTTCGCGGAACTACCGTGTTAGGGTATGACGTATTACGCAGCAGTTATGGTTTCTTCCCCCATTTTTTAGCAGAGGTTAGTGAAAAAGCAGTGGAAACAAAAATAGCAGCCCTGGCTGAATATTCCACCTATGCGGGTCGCTATTATTTTGCTCCGGATATCATTCGCGCAACCGCGATCCGTCATGGTGCTTTGGCTGAACGTCCCTACGCAGAGGGATTTGATATCATCCGAATTGTTGGTCAGTTTTCTAAAACAGATTAAGACTGTCCAGATCGAAATCCTCGAGAGGATCACTCTTCTTCTTTTTGGACACATAAGGTCGCACATTGACTGAATCAAGCGGGAACCAGAGGATTCGATCTGGCACCATCCACCCGTCAGTCAGGTAAACATTTTCTCTAAACTGCACAGCGATCAATTTGTTCTCAAATTGAACAATCGTACCTTTCAGCCAATCGCGGATGCGCTGCCCCGCATTGTCTTCGTGATCGCAAAAGACTTCAACTCGATCGCCAATTTTGTAGGCTTCTTCTTCATCAGGTGGTCTCATGTAGTTTGTATTTCTCATATTTTTGGAGTTTCTCCTTGCCCTGTCTTACAGTCTCATTCTTTTCAATATCTCGTCACGTAATTCTTCCCGCGACGTTTCGAGCGCAAATTGTTGAATTACCTGATTACAGAAGCCTTCCACAATTAACAATTCGGCTTCTTTTGGTGGAATTCCTCGCGCCTGAAGATAATACATTTCCTCTGCATCAATATTCCCCATGGTCGCACCGTGAGAGCATTTGACGTCATCGTTATGAATTTCAAGCCCAGGTATGGATTTCACGTCAGCGCTATCATCCAGAACCAGGCTTTTATTACTTTGATAGGCATCCGTTTTCCTGGCATCCGGATCAACATAGATCATCCCATGCCAGATTGAACGACCATCTTTGCTGGCAACACTTTTATATAACAAGTTGCTGTATGTCTGCTCAGCCCAGTGATTTTGACGGGTATCCAGGTTGATCACTTGCCCGGCTGATGGGAACATGACACCATTCAAATTTGCCTGGCTTCCCTGACCATCCAATTCAACCCTGATAAAGTTCTTACTGGTTTTGCCTCCAACGGCGGCATAATTCCATTCTAATTGGGCATCCGTACCCAGGCTGGCTACTTCGTGGGTGATATTCCAGATATTATGATCAAACTGCTGGCGTTCGTCCAACTGAAGATTGCTGCGATCACCCAAATGAACATTAAGAGTGCCATTATGAAACCCACTTTGAGAGACAAAATCATTGACCCAAACCAATTCCAGTTTGAGGCTTGCCCCTTCTTCCAGCCACACCAGATTCCTCGTGAAGGCTGCCCGGTTCTCCAGGGAGACGTCCATGGAACATTGGACCACGCCTTCAATACTAACGCCCTGCGGAACAAAAACCACTAAACCGTCATTGGCAAGGGCTGAAGGCAATGCTGCAAACAAGCCATCGTTAACCATTTTGAAATCTGCTAAAAGTCTGACTGGCAGGTCGACTCTTGAAGTTAAAAGTTCTCGCAAGGTAGTTACTAGGACACCTTTGGGAAAAGCGCTTATGACAGTGCTTTGCTCTTGATTCTGGTGAATTTGACGGGTGGTGAGGTGGATCGGGCTACTGCTTGTGTTGAGATCCAATTCTTCCAAATCGAGCTCTTTGTAATCCATCCAGCGCCAGCTCTCTTCTTTTCGATTGGGAAATTCCTGACTCGTTGCAACTTTCCAAGCCGACTGAAGCTGAGAATGAAATTCCTGCGGGTGATTCTCGAGATTATCTTGAAATCTTGTTTCCCAGGATGCAGGCAGTTCATTTTTTTTGAAAATTTGGTAAGGTGTATTCGCTGTGATCGTCATAATTACCCTACCGACCCGACCATCTGGAGTTGGATTAGTTTGTTCATTTCTACAGCATATTCCATCGGCAATTCTTTTACCAGAGGTTCGATGAAACCTGAAACGATCATCGTTGTTGCTTCTTCCTGGCTCAAGCCGCGACTGGTCAGATAAAACAATTGCTCCTCACCCACCTTGCTTACAGAAGCTTCATGTCCAATACTGACGTCATCGGATCCCGTATCAATAGTTGGCCAGGTGTCTGTACGTGATTCTGGATCCAGCAAAAGTGCGTCGCAGACTACATTGGACCTGACATTTTTCAAGTCCCGGGCTACTTTTACCAGTCCCCGGTATGATGCCTGTCCGTTACCGCGTGAGATCGATTTTGATGTGATTTTGCTGCTCGTATTGGAAGCAAAATGTACCATTTTTGATCCAGCATCCTGAATCTGACCGGGTCCAGCAAAAGCAACGGAGAGCATCTCTCCATGTGCGCCTTCTCCACGCAAGTAACAGGAGGGGTATTTCATGGTAACTTTCGAACCCAGGTTGGCATCCACCCACTCCATCGTGCCATTCTCAAAAACAGAGGCACGCTGCGTGACCAGATTGTAGACATTCGTTGACCAATTCTGGATGGTGGAGTAACGTACGCGGGCACCATTTTTAACGACAATTTCAATGACACCGCTGTGATAGGATTCGGTAGTGTAAGTTGGGGCTGTACAGCCTTCCACATAATGGACCTGGGAACCTTCATCAGCAATGATCAGAGTTCGCTCAAACTGACCGATACTGGCGTTATTTAAGCGAAAATAAGCCTGCAGAGGCAAGTCCACTTTAACCCCTTTAGGAACGTAAACAAACGATCCACCGGACCAAACAGCGCTGTTCAAGGCTGAAAATTTATTATCCTGGATCGGCACAACAGTCGAAAAATACTCTTTGAATAAGTCAGGATACTGCTTGAGCCCATTTTCAATACTCAAAAAAATAACGCCTTGTTTCTCAAGATGTTCATTGATATTGTGGTAGACCATTTCAGAATCGTATTGTGCGCCAACACCAGCCAGGTATTTTTGTTCAGCTTCTGGTAGGCCTAACCGGTCAAACGTGTTTTTTATCGTATCTGGCACATCATCCCAGGATTTTTGGTCAATCTCTTCGGGTCGCACATAAAAATAAATCTCATCCAGGTTCAACCCGCTCAGATCAGGACCCCAGCTGGGCATGGGTCGTTCGAGAAAATGGCGATAGGCTTTAAGGCGGAATTCCAGCATCCATTCAGGCTCTTCTTTGAAGGCAGAAATTTGGCGAATAACCTCTTCATCCAAACCTTTTCTGCTCTTAAAACTGGAACGATCAGGGTCGCTGAACCCATGTTCATAGTCTTTGCCAAGGTTGGCTAGCAAATCTTTATCGATAGATTCTGTCATTGTTAGCCTTACGATTTGTTCCCGGAGTCTTCTAAATTATCAAATTCATCTCTGACCCAGTCATAACCATGTTCTTCAAGTTTCAAAGCCAGTTCTGGTCCGCCAGTCTCGACGATTCTTCCGTCAAAGAGGATATGCACAAAATCGGGTTTGATATAGTTTAACAAACGCTGATAATGCGTAATAACCAGGATGCCAAGGCTATTACCAGCCAGTGAATTTACTCCTTCCGAAACAATTCTGATCGCGTCAATATCGAGACCGGAATCGGTCTCATCCATGATCGCAAATTTTGGTTCAAGCATCGCCATTTGAAGAACCTCAGCGCGTTTTTTTTCGCCGCCCGAAAAGCCTTCATTAAGATAGCGCCCGCCGAAACTGTAGTCCATTTTAAGTAAGTCCATTTTCGCTTTCATTTTCTTGCGAAATTCGACCAGGGAAATTCCTTTGGAATTGGGGTCAAGGGCTTTGAGTTTTGCGTTCACAGCCACTCTCAAGAAATTTGCCATGGTTACACCCGGGATGGAAACAGGGTATTGAAAAGCAAGGAAGATGCCTCTATGTGAACGCTCGTCGACCGCCAGAGAGGTAATGTCTTTACCATCTAACAATATCTGCCCTTCTGTGATTTCATTCTTTGGATGTCCCATGATGGCGTTTGAAAGGGTTGATTTGCCGGCTCCATTAGGTCCCATCAACGCGTGGACTTCACCCTGATTGATCGTCAAATTAAAGCCTCTGATGATTTCCTGACCGCCAACATTGACATGCAGATTTTTGATTTCTAAGGTAGACATAAAGGTTTTTTCCTCGATAGTTCTTCTGAAATGACTTGCGGCATTATAGCAGATTGAGGAGGCAAAGTCAATTTATTATAGAAAAGTATAGTTTATTAACATTTCCAAGCACCCTAGACAATAATTGTATATTTTCCAGCTGATGTATAATAATATGAATCAGGAACAGGAATCATTCACTGTTCATTAATTACATTGTGATGAATTTCATAAAATCATAGCCAAAGAATAAGGAGAAATTAACATGGCAGACCAGAAAAAAGGAATTTTCAGCAAACTTTTCGGAAAGAAAGACGACGCAAAAGAGACTATCGAAGAAGTTGCAAAAGACGTGAAATCTGAGGCAGAAATCGCTGCAGAGAACGCCAAGCGCGTTGCTGAAGCCGCAGCCCAGAAAGCTGAAACCGAAGCCCGCAAGGCAGAATATGAAGCGCAAAAGCTCGCCAGCGAAGCTCAAGAAAAACTTGAAGAAGCAAAACGCGAAGCTCGTGAAGCACTGGAAGACGCTAAGGAAGCTGCTAAAGAAAAACTCGAGGAAATGGGTTCTAAGAAAGACGACCTTGCCAAAGAAATGGCAGCAAAAGCTGCTGCTGCTTACATCGATAATTACACCGTCCAGGCAAATGACACCCTCAGCCATATCGCTAATCGCTTCTATGGCAAAGCCACGCCTGCATATTACACCCTGATTTATGAACACAATAAGGATGTAATCGGTGGCAACATGAACCTCATCAAACCCGGCCAGGTATTACGCATCCCCGCCCTGCCTGACGATCTGAAATAGGCAAAGGCAATTTTCGATGACCGAAGAACTTAACCTAAGCACTGTTTTCGAAGAGGTAACAAAAGTACTTGCAACAAACCGTCAGCAACTGGACGACGCAGACGAATACAACCATAACCATGGCAGTAACATGGTCCACACCTTTAACCTGATCCAGCAAGCTGTTGCAAGTAAAGAAGGTGAACCGGTTTCGGACCAACTCGCTTTTGCAAGTAAAATCTTAAAAGAACAGAGTACCGGCGGAACGGCTCAAATTTATGCGGATGGCCTGAATAAGGCTTCGCAAGAATTTGTTGGCAAGGATTTTAATGCTTCCACAGCCGGCACCCTGATCAATTCCATGATGGGGATGGATGCTGGTGCTGAACGTGGAACCGGAGATTTTCTTTCAACTTTATTAGGCTCCTTAACCAAGCCTCAGGCGGAAGAAGAGCCTCAGGCGCCGGCGCCTTCTCAACCAACCGATCTATTCGGTTCATTGATTGGCAGCCTGGCAGGACAGCAACAGACATCTGCTACGCCTGCAAGCCAGCCAGACGCAAGCGATATTCTAGGTGGATTATTCGGCGGACTGACAGGACAGCAACATACACCTGCTACGCCTGTAAGCCAGCCAGATGCAAGTGATCTTTTAGGCGGGTTACTTGGCGGATTAACCGGTGGTGGATCCTCGCAGACGAGTTCTAGCGGTGGAATCGGCGACTTGGTCGGAAGCTTGCTTGGAGGACAATCGAGTGGAAGCCAGAGCTCAGGTCTGGATGCAAAAGATTTGTTATCGCTCGGCTTAGCTTATTTTGCTGCCAAACAAAGCGGACAATCCAACCTGCAAGCAATTATGCAGGCTCTGGGAAGTGCCAGCCCCCTGGGAAAACGGCAAGACCAGCAACAGTCTGGTGCATTAGTAATTAACACCATTCTGAATATGCTGGGAAGTAAGTAGAAACCTATTTGTTTAGACTAAGAAAAACCCCTCGAATTTGAGGGGTTTTTCATTATTTGTTTTCTTTTTTTGTCATTGCGTGTGAGTATCAGTGACTTGGCGATCTATCTTTTTCGCTATCATTTCAAATGAGCTTCAGCGACTGAATCTGCCATGGTTGTCATCCTTAACACAGTGAAGAACCTTAGAATCGGCAAGGCAAGAACCTTGTTCCCAACTTCAAGAGCCTTCGTTTTCTCAGGCAAACAAACGAAAAGCCCTTCGAGGAATCTCAAAGGGCTTGTTATTCGGTTTAGTAGAAAACGCCGCGAGGCATATCCTTTGCCTGGTGAACCCAATCTTCTACCATCTTGTGGGAAGGTGGGCGGCGGACAAGCTTCTTCTCTTCGTTTACTTCCATAATTTTCTTAAACAGGTTTTCCGGGTTGCGGGTAGCTAACTCAACAACTGTATCAACACCAGATTCTTCAAGAAGGTCTGAATATTCTTCTCCAACGCCCTTAACACGATAGAGGTCAGCATGGTTGACCCATTCAAGGATCAGATCTTTGCTGATACCGGCCTTCTCAGCCAGTTCCAGGCGATCCTTAGGTTGCGCTCCGGCTTTGAGCAGTGCCTCTACAGATTTGATCCCAACTTCCTGCAGTTTTGCGGCAAATACGGGACCAATACCTTCAATATCCATAATTTTTGTCATGATTCTCTCCTTTTTGAAAAATTACTACTTAAAAAGTATAGCATAGCAATAAAAAAGTAACCAATTAAAAGCAGGGTGCTTTTTCCTCAAAACGATCGATTATTTATGCACTTTTCGTTCAATGTTGTATAAAAGCAATCCTGTCTAAATGGTATACTGGCATCTTAGTTGAGACTATGAAAAACACCAGAGAACTGATTTTGAAGACACTGGCAATGACCAGGCAAGCGACGATCACCAAATTGTCCGCGCAATTGGACATAAATCCAATAACGGTTCGTCATCACCTCCTTATTCTTGAAGAAAAAGGGTTAATCATGACCAGGGAAAGACGCCATGGGGTTGGGCGTCCCCACTTCATTTATCGATTGACTGACAAGGGTCAGCAAGAAGTCACTTCAAACTATCGCCACCTAAGCGAGAGTTTGCTTTCGAAGATTGAGCAGCGCTATGGTGATCAGGCATTATCTGAAATTATGGATTTGATCGGGCATGACATGGCGCCAATAAACAATCTTGACGCCAAAGACAACCTGGATGGATGGATGGACAACTTCTGCGATTTGATGGCTGAGCAAGGCTATCAGGTCGATTGGGAAGTGAACGGAGACCGTGTTTACATTCACAATACAAGCTGTCCTTATTATCACCTAAAACAAACCCATCCTGAAATTTGCTCGATGGATCGTTCGCTTTTTTCTCACGTTTTGGCTAAAGAATTACGATTTGAAGAAGACCTCTCGGCTAAAGGTCCAGGTTGTATTTATTCTTACGAGGTTTAACATGACTGAACATCAACCAGCAATTTGGGAAATTGACCAGACTCATCCACATTATCATGAGGATCTTGTTATCGGTCTCTCGGGTCTCGTGGACAGAGAAATTGGGCTTTCTTTTATCGAACTAGGATTGATCCGAAATATTCAGATTGAGGATGGCAAGGTCAATGTTACCATGGTCTTAACCACCCCATTCTGTCCTTATGGTCCCGAAATGATCAGCGATACCCAGGCAATGATCGAAAGAATCATCGGGCTGCCAACCACCGTTGAACTAAGCAGCGAGTTTTGGAGCCCTGCCATGATGGACGAAGATCTCAGGGATTCCGATTGGGGACTTTTCCCTTAGGATTACTTCAGCAAGTCAAGAAGCTTCATCGCCAACGCCATATCACCAACGATCTTCACTCTACCGGTCATGAAAGCGCTTAGAGGGTTAAGTTGACCGTGCATCAATCGGAGCGCATTGGCAGCGCTGGCTTTGACGGTCAACTGAGGTTTGGCGAGCTGACCGGGCACCACTGTGACCTTACCATCGTCTATCGTTACACCCCAATCACCCCCTCCTTCACCGGAGATAGAAAATTGTAAGAGGGCTTGAATGCCCCTGGTCTTTTCAAGATCGATTTGGCCGGGTATATTGTTTATAAAGTCAGAGAAATTTTCCATGGTGTCACCTCACACTTATTTTACACTTTGATTTGTTGGCTACCAAACTCCGAAGTTATTGTATAATTTCAAAAGGACAGGAACGAATCTGTCAACCAAGATTTAAAAGGAGAAATAATGGATAAATACGAATGCATCGCCTGCGGTTACATCTACGATCCAGCCATCGGTGACCCCACCGCCGGAATCGAACCTGGCACATCATTTGAGGACTTGCCCGAAGATTGGGTCTGCCCCGATTGCGGCGTTGGTAAGGACCAGTTCGAAAAAATCTAAATCGATCAATAATCTACCATTCATGAAAAAGGCGCGATCGCGCCTTTTTGTCTTTATCGTTCTTCTCTTTTGTAAACCCTCTCTTTT
>DOEX01000097.1:0-599 GCA_003532515.1 Anaerolineaceae bacterium
ATGGGTCCGTCCCATCCGCTTGTACCTACCCATAGGATATCAGCAGGGTATTTAGAAATTGTTAAGAAGTGATTTTGATGTGATTTGTTTTAACCGGGCAGAAGGCAGGGCATAGCCCTGCCTTCTGCCCGGTTACGGAAGCGAAATTGGCTACACTAACTCGATCTGCAGGCGCTTGCCCAACACGGAAGCCGCCCGTTCCAGCGTTTGCAGGGTGACCGAAGGGTTGGCCGGGTCGAGCAGGCGGTTCAAAGCTGCCCGGCTGGTGTTCATACGCTGCGCCATGGCCGTCTTGGAGAGGTTTTGGGTGACCATCAACTGCTCGATCTGGTAAGCCAGCACGCGCTTGACCGCCACGGCCTCGGCTTCGGTCAACAGGCCCTCTTCTGCCAGAAAGTCATCGAAGTTGCTGCCGATGTGTTGTTTTTTCATTGCTCACCTCGCAATTTTGACAGGCGCTCCCTGGCCAGTTTTAGATCCTCCAGGGGTGTTTTCTGAGATTTCTTGATGAACCCATGCAAGAGCACCATATAATTGCCTTCGACAGTGAAAAGGACGCGGGCGATGCGGTTCTTCAGCGACGAGCGGACTTCCCATAA
>DOEX01000097.1:688-1581 GCA_003532515.1 Anaerolineaceae bacterium
AGTTCCATGGATGGGTCCATGGCTACAGTGTACCATTATTGGTACGTTTTGTCAATTGGGACATCGTGGTTGAAATGAGGTGGTTTAGCATCACTTCTCCCAGGTGACGAATGAGATGGCGACACTTTCCTGGCCTCAAGGCCCGAAAACATGGAACGCGTCAGAATTTAGATCAAAACAAGCATCCTCTGGATCTCCGAGCATCAGATTATAGAAGTCAGCCACTGACAACGAAGATGCGTCTTGTACTTCCACCCTTCCCATGGGTATATTCTCAAAGCCCTCTCCAAGCCAAATACGAAAAGTTCTCATCTCTGGATCAACCAGGGGGCAAACACGGATCGCAGGGCGATCCAATACTCTTTGATCCCCGTAATAGATGACCAGATGTTGATCGTCATAAAAGAACACAAACCTGTATCCAACCGTATCGTCGGTTGTCGGTTCCGTAGGATAGCTGACTGAGAACGCCACGCGGGAAGGCATACCATAGGTTCTCAATATATTGTCCGGCCTGAAGGCTGCCCAATCTGAAAACTCTATTTCTGAAGAAAATAATCCGTAAACCTCGGCGCGGATGTTTTTTACCCGGCTATTTTCCTCTTGGAACATTACAAGAATGCGCATCTTTTCCTTGTAATTATAACTAACCTCATATTCCACAGGATCCGTTCCATAAGTGTATACATCATCCCCAAGGTGAACCAAGAAAGCCATTGTCTGATCAAAGTCCGATATGCCGGGGATAACCCCCCAAAAGCAGGGCGTCGAACAATCGCCGTTCCGTTGCATAAGTTCGAGTATGGCTTGTTCAGCCTGATCAGGCTCAAGCGTTGGAAGTGCTGGCTCTATGGTGCTGGTCGGCAAGGGCGTGGGGGGCGGCGGTGTGGGCG
>DOEX01000097.1:1607-3116 GCA_003532515.1 Anaerolineaceae bacterium
GGGCGAGGGCCAGGAGCAGGAAGAAGAGTTTCTTATGATGTTTCATGCGCGCCTCCGCCGATAAAGCGCCGATAATTGGTAGCGCCGCGTCTTGCGAGAAGGGTCGCTCCATTGCCGGGTTTCTTCTAGGCCTCGCTCAGAGCGCGTTCCAACAGATCTTGGAGCGCATGACTCCATGCACAGAGCTGGATAGAGAGCCACCTACTGCATAGGGAACCCCCATTTTTTCCAGGGCATCTGTGACGAGCAGCATGACACGGATCGAGTCACCTGGCATGACCGTACACCTTATGCATAAGATCAGTGCCAAGCATCCTTTCAGCCAGCAGGCGCCGGATTTGCTCGGCGTTTGCATTGGGGTGGCTTTGCTTGATCCCGCTGAGGGCGAATGCTCGAACGGTCTCGTTCAGATCATCCACAATAGCGAACTTTTTCCAACTCGGCATGCGCCGAATAATCTCGATCTGCATGCGCTCTATTTGGGGCTGTGTATCTGAATACAGGGCGGACATGATTTGAGTATAGCCCACATACCTGGATTCTGCAACAAAGAGTGCGCGTGTTGATCGGCGCGGCAGTCGGCGGGGTGCATGCCGTCAGGGCGATGATGGCGAATATCACCAGATAGATGCGTTTTTTCATTTTGTCATCATCCTTCCGCGCAACTTACGGTTCCGCGAAGCCAGGCCATTGAATGCGTAAGTCGAGACTCGCGGGCCGATCCAAAAACCTTTCCCGCACCATATAAATTATTACTCCCGCTTTGATGTTCGGGAATATCCTGTTCTTGCCCTGCTCAATGGCTATACAATCTTCCATAGGGAGAGGAAGACTTCTCGTTACAATGGATTGCTCTGGCCAGTTTAATTTAATCAAACAATAACTATCCTCTGGACCATAAATGCCATAGTCCACATATTCTGGTGGCCCAAGCTTGTCAACAACTGTTTCAAATGATAGATCATAATTTACAAGTAGCGATATCAATTTAAGTTTATCTTGAGCAACCCTCATTTCTCCACAAAAGTGCTCTTGTGGATGCAAACAACCAAAGTCGATTGCCGTTTCAACATTCTCATAACTGAGCCAATGCTGCTGTGATTCCCTGATTGTGGCAGGGTCAACAAAGGGAAGCGACTCGATAACAGAATACACCTCCTCCTCGGTTGATATATCAAGCTCTAAACCATACCAGCAAGGTGGAGCACAAGGTTGCTCTGTTAAAAAGCTTTCGTCTGCTAATGGGTCCTTTGTGGGTTGTTGATTACACCCTACGGTGATCCAGCCAAACAAAGCCAGAACCAGCCATAACACGATTTTCCTCTGGACTTGGGAAGCTATTAATTCCAGATACGGTTTAACGAATATTCTGAATCTGCCTCTCAACATATAAAACCATGCCTCATGGTGTGTTCCCCCGCGTTCGGGTTTACGGCCCTGCGTTGACATCGGCATTCACCCTCGCCAAACCTGGCAGCTGCTCTTTCGCCGCCCGATACCCCAGCTCGA
>DOEX01000207.1 GCA_003532515.1 Anaerolineaceae bacterium
AAACGAAGGATTTTGAGAGTCGAACCAAAAGATTCTTCACTGCGTTCAGAATGACAGATATAATGCGTATTTTATCCTGAGCAAAATGACACAGCATTCTGTAGTAACCAGAATTCTTTAGAAGTGAAGCCGGATTCAAAAACGGAATCCGGCCTACAACTGCGTTCAGAATGACAAATTTAATGCGTATGTCATCCTTTGCTTCACTCAGGTTGACAATCGGTTCGGCATAGTATTGCCTCAAAATAAAAAGTAACTAAAGGGCGGTCAGCGCGTCTGATGGTTCTTTTATGGCATAATTAGCCAGGTAGCAAATCAGCCAAGGAGATCCCATGCAAACACTACACATCGTCTCTCACACTCATTGGGACCGGGAATGGTATAAGCCCTTTCAGCAATTCCGCCTTCAACTCGTTCATTTGGTGGACAACCTGCTGGTGATACTCGACCAGGACCCGGAATACCTGCACTTCATGCTTGATGGGCAGACCATTGTATTGGAAGATTACCTGCAGATGCGCATGGCTAACCTGCCGCTTTTACAGAAGCATATCCAGGAAAATCGTGTTTTAATTGGACCCTGGTATATTTTGCCCGATGAATTCCTGGTTTCTCCTGAAGCCACGATCCGTAACCTGATGATCGGCAAGCAAATCTGCGCGCTTTTTGGTCAACGCATGATGATTGGCTATATCCCTGATCCGTTTGGACATATTGGCCAGATGCCCCAAATCCTGAATGGTTTTCACATGGATACTGCCTGCCTTTGGCGCGGCGTACCAAAAGATTTCCCAACTTTACTACACTGGAATGCACCGGACGGAAGCAGTGTTTTACTTGCCCATCTTCATGATGGTTATGGCAACATTGCCGAATGGCCAAAAGCCGACCCCGATCAAAGCCTATTGGACCTGAATAACGAAGCAGATAATCTGGAGCCACTCAACCCCACCAGCCACTTTTTGCTGATGCGCGGAACCGACCACCTTGAACCGCGACTGGAACTGCCTGAACATATCCGCTATTACAACCAACGCGAAAACTCAGGGAGAAGAGCGATCCACTCTACCCTACCAGCTTACCTGGCAGCTGTCAGTCAGGAGCTGGACGAAAAATCGATTTTCTTGCCATCCCTGAAAGGAGAACTACGCGACCCGCAAAAAGCGCACATGCTTCCGGGCGTGCTCTCGGCGCGCATGTGGATCAAGCAGCGCAACCACTATTCCGAGACCATGATGGAACGTTGGGTAGAACCCTTCAGCACCTGGGCTGAGCTCCTCAAAAGAGGAGAGGTCGCATTTTTGCCTATCAAAGAGCATGAAAAGAGCAACCGTCTTAACGACCCCGGACCTATCATCCACCAAACCTGGAAACTTCTGATCAGCAATCACCCCCACGATTCCATTTGTGGTTGTTCAGTTGACGAGACGCATACCGACATGATCAGCCGTTTTGACCAGGTTGATCAGGTAGCTGAGGTTATAACAAACCAAAGCCTGACAGCCATCCAGTCAGAAATCAACACACAAGGACCTGAGCTGGACAATAAACTCGCAGCCGTCACAGTTTTCAATGCTTCCCCTTATCAGAAGACTGATCTTATCTCTGTCAATATTGACATAGCAGGTGAAGACTGTGATCTGCGACTGGTTGACCAGTCAGGTAATCAGGTTTCCTGTGATTGGGAATGGGAGGAACGGGATTTTCGTGAATCGAACACTTACCAGGTCAAGAACTTGCTGGGGTTGCTGACAAATGCTGGTATCGCAGGTCACAACGATCAGCGTCTGATCAGGGCAAAACTGGGGCAAGACCCGGACATGCCTTGCATCGACGCAGAGTTTTCCAGCTTCCTGGAGCCAGATAATCAAAGCCTTGAGAGCGCATTGACAGAAGTTATGGGGATGATCATGAGCAGTGACCCGGAAACGTTAGTGCGAGTCAAAGTCTTCAATGTTGCCACCGCCCGGATATCATTTGTCGCCAAAGACGTGCCTGCACTGGGGTATCAAACCTGGTGGGTGCTAGGCGAACCGGTGGTAGAAGTCACACCAGTTGATTGGGATGAAGATGAAGAAGAACTAGAAAGCATTTCCAATGAATACTTTACCCTCACGCTTACCGGCGAGGATGGCAGCTTCAGCCTTTATGATACAACCAATGACATCCTTTTTGAAAATCTGAACACATTCATCGATCGCGGTGACCGCGGCGATGAATACAATTTCACCCCACCTGAAAACGATACTGTTTTCGTTCCGCGCATCGAGAGTGTCGAGGTTATCAAAGAATCGCTCTCCGAAATGCTCATCCTGCGGATGAACCTCGAAACCCCAATCGGCCTGAGCAACGAACGCGACTGCCGCAGCACTGAATTGGTGACCTGCCCACTGGATGTTGCGATCACTCTGACCAAGGGTTTGCCGCAAGTGAATATCCAGGTGGTCTATGATAATTACGCTCTGGATCATCGCCTGGAAGTGCGCTTCCCCACAGGATTAAAAGTGGACAAAGCTCGCTTTGACGGTCATTTCCAAATTGTGGAACGTGCCCTGGACTTGCCAGAAGTTGACTCGACATGGCGCGAGTTGCCCCGTCCGGAAGTACCTCAACGCGCTTTTACTGACGTAAGCATTCCAAGTCATGGCCTCACGATCGCCAACCGGGGCTTGCCCGAAGTGGCTGTATTGAGAGATGAGCAAGGCAAGGCAGAAATAGCGCTAACTTTACTACGCTGTGTAGGCTGGCTTTCCCGGGATGACCTATGGAACCGCCAGGGACAGGCTGGACCTCCTCTACCGACAATGGGTGCACAGGAACAGGCAACTTACCTGTTCAACTATGCCATTATTCCCCATGGTGCTGATTTTGGCAGTGCTGCACAGCTGGCTCAATCTTTCCAGACCGACCTTCAAGCAAGGGTGGCACCCCTGCAAACCGGGCATTTGGAAGCAACCGCTCAGATGGTAAGTGTTGAACCTTCGGAATTCATGATCACGACACTCAAAGAAGCTGAAAATGAAGCCGGCTGGATTTTGCGAGGTGTTAACCTCTCTGATGCAAGCATCGATTTGAAAGTAAAGCCCAGCCTTCCTTACCAATCTGTTGAACAGGTCAACCTGGATGAAAGTTTTGTGGCTGAGCTATCGGCAAACGCATCAGGTGAAATTGAGCTGTTGGCAGGAGCGCACAAAATCGTGACACTCTTTTTCAGGATCAGCAACTGAGCATGGAGCATACAGGACTTTCGCCAACTTTCTTGATCGGTGACATCCCGATCTATGGTCAATTAATTTTGGCGCCAATGGACGGGCTTTCTGACGCCACATTTCGTTGGATTACACGGAGACTCGGATCAGCTTATTCGGTTTCAGAGTTCGTGAATACCCTCGATTACGCAAATCAGAAAAGCTACGAGAAAAAACGGCTCCTCTTCCGGGAAGCTGAGCGCCCCTTTGCTGTGCAATTACTGGATAACGATGCTGTGCGCATGGCTGAATCTGCTGCCCGGATCGAAGAGGAATTTCACCCTGACATGATCGATATCAACATGGGCTGCTCCGCAAAAAGTGTTTGCGGTCGCGGTGCTGGTGTTGGCGTGATGCGCAATCCGCAGCTTGTTCGCGATATCTTCCGGCTGGTGACACAGGCTGTGAGTGTGCCTGTAACTGCGAAAATGCGCCTGGGTTGGGATGAAACCAGCCATAATTATCTTGAGCTGTCTGAGCTTGCGGTTGAGAATGGTGCCAAACTGGTCGCTTTGCACGGTCGTACCCAAAAAAATTCCTTTAACAAACCTGCCCGTTGGGAACAAATCGGTGAGCTGAAACGCAGACTGAAGGTACCAGTGATCGGAAATGGTGATATAAAAAGCGCAGCAGACGCAAAAAGGATGCTGGAAGAAACCGGTTGTGATGCTGTAATGATCGGCAGAGCAGCCAAAGCCAACCCCTGGATCTTCAGCGGGCGGGACCGACATGAGATTCCGGTTCAGGAAGTTTACCAATTGGCACACTTTCAGCTTGAGGACATGATCAGGCTATCACCAGAACGCGGTGTGATGCCCTTTCGGAAATTCATGAAAGCTTATCTGGACCCCTATGGAATATCCAGGGAGCAAATGAGAACCTTGTTGACCACCAATGATCCACAGTTGCTGCTAAAATTAGTAGATCAAACTTACTTTTCCCTTGGTGCACGAGCTGGGGAACCTCAAATTATCGATTATTCAATAGAAACGGGTGAAAAATGGAAAATGTTGAAACAACGAGTAT
>DOEX01000092.1 GCA_003532515.1 Anaerolineaceae bacterium
ACTCTTCCTGGTAGACAGGTTGGAACTAGAAAATCAGGCTTACAAGAACTTCAAGGAACTACTCAAAAACGATTACCATTCAGTTATTTACAAGGAAACCAAACAGGATTGGCGCAAAGCTGAAATCGTAGTCACAACAGTGCAGTCACTGGAATTTGATAATAAGTACATGCGCTTGTTTTCGCCCACCGACTTTGACCTGATCATTTCCGATGAAGCTCATCGCTCTATTAACGGCAACA
This sequence comes from Anaerolineaceae bacterium, assembly GCA_003532515.1. GTDB lineage: Bacteria > Chloroflexota > Anaerolineae > Anaerolineales > Anaerolineaceae > Mesolinea. The sequence goes on from DOEX01000092.1 coordinate 243, forward strand.
GCCGCGCCGTCTTTGAATATTTCATTGGTTATAAGCTTGGCCTGACTGCCACACCCAAGGATTATCTCAAAAATATTGATCCTGAAAAGATCAATCAGGCAGACCCGCGCGCCTGGGAGCGCCGCCAGCTGCTGGATACCTACAAGACCTTTGGCTGTGAAAAGGGGGAACCCACCTACCGCTATTCCTTGGTGGATGGTGTGCGCGAAGGCTACCTGGTCAATCCGGTGGTGGTGGACGCGCGCACAGAGATCACCACGCAATTGCTCTCTGATGAAGGCTATTCGGTCATGGTTGAGAATGAGGAAGGTGAGGAGGTAGAAGAAACTTTCTTCCAGCGTAATTTTGAACGCACTTTCTTCTCTGACCTGACTAACCTGCAGCTCTGCCAGACCTTCATGCAGCACGCCCAGCTTGATCCGCTTAGCAACGAAATTGGAAAAAGTATTGTCTTCTGTGTCAGTCAGAAGCATGCCTCCAAAGTAACCCAGCAGTTAAATGAATTGGCAGAGCGTGCCTATCCCGGCAAATACAATTCGGATTTTGCGATACAGATCACGTCCAACATCCCTGGCGCTCAGGAGTACAGCATCAGTTTTGCTAATAACAACCTCAACGGGCATACCCGTTTCCTGGATGGCTACAAGTCCAGCAAGACCCGGGTATGCGTCACGATGGGGATGATGACCACCGGCTACGACTGCCAGGACATCCTCAACCTTGCGATGATGCGCCCGATTTTCTCACCCACCGACTTTATCCAAATCAAGGGCAGAGGCACCCGTCGCTGGACTTTCAAATACCAGCGCAAGGACGGTTCCCGCCTGGAGAACTTTACTGTCGCTAAAGAAAACTTTAAGCTTTTTGATTTCTTTGCCAATTGTGAGTATTTCGAGGAAAAGTTCAACTACGATGAAATCCTACTGCTGCCACGTGAAAAGGTTGAACCCGGTGGCGGGGGAGGTCCGGTCATTTATTTGCCTGGCGCAGAGGTTTTTGTGCCAGATCCGCTTAAAGCATTTAAAGAAACTCTAATCGGGCTTGACGGCATGAAAATCGACCGCAAACTGTTCGAGCGCTTTTCCAGACCCATCCTCGAAGATCAGACACTGGCAGATGCTGTGGAAAACCACCAATGGGAGCAGGCAGTGCAGATCCTGCGGGAGAATTACGCCAATAAACCCGAGGATTATGTCACCATCGAGAAGTTGATCAAATCGGAAGGGCTGGACCGTCGTCTCACTTGGAAAGAAGTGATCATGCGTATCTTCGGCATGATTGACCACTTCAAAACCCGCGATGAACTACTCGAGGAGGAATTTCAGAAGTTTGTCCTGATAAACAAACCCGAGCCCGAACAGGTTCTGCGCATCAGGACCTTTTTTGAAGTCTACCTGACCGACCCCGAAGTCCGCGCAATCATCGACAAACGTGAATATCCTGCCCTTGCCAACAATCCCAAGCTTTCTATGGAAGACCTGAAAGCCCTGGGCAAATGGCGCGATCAGGTGCCGGCTTACGTGAAAGATTACATCCCCATCAACACCTACTTATCCTGATACAAGAGAAAGAAACCAACATGCTGGATTCCGAAACCAAACGCCGCATCGACAACGCACGCGACATCCTTGTCGGTAAGGTGCCCGACCCCAAGACTCAGGTGGAGCAGATCACCTTTGCCATGATCTACAAGTTTATGGATGACATGGATCAGCTCTCGGTCGAACTGGGCGGGAAATCTTCTTTTTTTGCTAATGGTTACGAACAGTTTGCCTGGTCAAAGCTGATGGATAAGAAGATGGGGGGTGAAGCCCGGTTGGACTTGTACGTGCGGGCATTGGAACAGATGGCGCAAAACCCGCACATTCCTCAGCTCTTTCGCGATATTTTCAAGGGCGCCTTCCTGCCCTACCGCGACAGCGAAACGCTTAACCTGTTCCTCAAGGAAATCAACGGCTTCAGCTACACCCACAGCGAAGACCTGGGTGATGCCTATGAGTACCTGCTTGCCATCTTTGCCAGCCAGGGCAAGGCCGGTCAGTTCCGTACCCCGCGCCATATCATTGATTTCATTGTTGATTGTGTTGATCCTGGAAAAGATGATACGGTGCTGGATCCTGCCTGCGGCACCGCCGGCTTCCTCGTCTCCGCCTACAAGCACATCCTGGAAAGCCACAAGGACAATCCGCTCACGCCTGACCAAAAACAGCGCCTGACCGGGAACTTCGTCGGTTACGACATCTCGCCGGATATGGTGCGCCTCTCGCGCGTCAACATGTACCTGCACCAGTTCCCCAACCCCACCATCCACGAATACGACACCCTCACCACCGAGGACCGCTGGGACGATACCTTTGACGTGATTCTGGCAAACCCGCCCTTCATGAGCCCCTCAGGTGGCATCCGCCCGCACAAGCGCTTTGCTGTGCGCGCCAACCGCTCGGAAGTGCTCTTTGTGGATTACATCGCCGAGCACCTCAACGTGGGCGGCCGGGCAGGCGTGATCGTGCCGGAAGGGATCATTTTTCAGTCCAGCAATGCCTACAAAGCCCTGCGCAAAATGTTGGTGGAGGAGAACTACCTGGTTGCCGTCGTTTCCCTGCCCGCCGGGGTCTTCAACCCCTACAGCGGGGTCAAGACCAGCGTCTTGCTGCTGGATAAGGCGCTGGCACGCCAGAGCGAGAGCGTTTTGTTCCTGAAGGTGGCGGCGGACGGCTACGGACTGGGCGCACAGAGGCGGGAAATTGAGCGCAACGACCTGCCCGAAGCCCTGCGGGTGGTGAAAGCCTTTCAGGCCGACCCGGCGGCAGCCCTGCCGGAAGGCGACATGGCGCAGACGGTGAAGAAGGGCCGGCTGGCGGAGGGCGGGGACTATAACCTCAGCGCGGAGCGCTACCGGGCTAATGGGGTGGTGCGCAGCAAGTGGCCGATGGTAAGATTGGGTGAGATATTATCGCTTGAATATGGGAAACCATTAAAAGAGGCAAATCGTAAAGGGGGCGAGTATCCAGTATATGGTTCAAACGGGATTGTCGGATGGCATTCGGATTTTCTGGTAGAAGGACCATTTATCATTGTTGGTCGTAAAGGATCTGCTGGTGAGGTTACTTTTTCTGAAAAAAGCGGTTACCCGATTGATACGACATTCTTTGTCAAATTGCTTGATAACCAGAAAACTGAACTTAAATTTATCTACCGTCTTTTGAAGTATGTAAACCTTGGCAATGTAAATACTCAATCTGGTGTGCCGGGATTGAATCGTAACGATGCATACCAGATAGAAGTGCCTCTGCCACCGCTTGAAGTGCAACGGGAGATCATGGAAGAGATTGAGGGCTACCAGAAGGTCATTGATGGCGCCCGCCAGGTGGTCGAAAACTACAAACCCGTCATCCCCATCGACCCCACCTGGCCGCTTGTAAAGTTGGGTGATATATGTGAAAACCTTGATTTTATGAGAAAACCTGTTGCAAAAGCTAAAAGGAAACTAGGTATTTATCCTTATTATGGTGCATCAGGAATCGTTGATTATGTGGATTCTTACATTTTTGATGGGAATTATTTGTTAATATCTGAAGATGGGGCAAACCTATTAGCAAGAGTGACACCCATTGCATTTTCTATTACTGGAAAAACCTGGGTAAATAATCACGCTCATATATTAAAGTTTGAAAATTGTATGGTTCAAGATTTTGTAATGAATTATATAAATATGATTGACATCAGCTATTATGTGTCTGGTTCAGCACAACCCAAATTAAATCAAGAGAATTTAAACAAAATTAAAATACCTTATCCAGATCTATCAATACAAGAAAATGTTGTAAAAGAACTACAGCTAGAAAGTCAAATGGTTAAGTCAAGTAGTCATATGATTAAGCACTTTGAAGCAAAAATTGCAGACCGTATCCAGCGCGTCTGGAAGGGTGCATCGTAGATATTTTAATGATGGCTTTTTGTATAAACAACAAGAGAAAAATGGGAGAGTATTGAATGCGCCTATTGCAAATAACTGTTTCAAACTATAGAAATGTCGACGGAGTATCTGTTATCTTAAATCCAGAATGCAGTTACCTCATTGGTGAGAACAATCTTGGCAAGAGCAATTTCTTATCCCTACTCCAAACTATCTGCAACGGATGGTCTTTCGGAGAAAGGGACTTCCTTGACCCTGATAAACCCATCGAAGTCGATTTCACAATCAAATTAGCTCCGCAAGAGCAGGGCTTTTTTGGCGACAACTTTTCTCCCGAAAATTCATCGCTTCTGAAAATTAGGTACCATCAGGCTATTAATGAAGCTTATCCTACCATCATAAGCGCCGATACAAACGAAAGTATTTCTACCAAGCAATTACGTAAAATCAATTTTCTGAAATATGAGACTACCTCTGACCCCGGTAAAGAACTCAGGCTTGATACTCAAAAGGGAGCAGGATTGCTGATGTCTGGTATCGTGCAGCGGTTTATAAAGAGCAGTGAAGGCAAACTTGCCTTTTTGAAAAATGAGCAGATTACCCAGTTGCTTGCGTTTGTCAATCAGCATTTGGATAAGATAAGGAGCTTTCATGATTACTTCATAAAAGCCACAATAGCTGACGATACTACGGATATGCTCATGGGGCTTTTCTATCTTTCTGATGGCGAGCGTAAAATCGACACAACAGGGAGCGGCATCCAGTTTATGGCAATGGCTTCAATAAACATTCTTTGCCAAATCATGGAACTATATAAGAGCAAGTCGATGCCTTTTGAGGATCAGCTTTACACGGATGACGGCGGAAAAAAGATACTTCCCCTTATCCTGTCTATTGATGAACCGGAAGTGCATTTGCATCCATATTTACAACGCTCTCTCATCGGCTACTACAAAACGATTCTGCATAATGGCGATGAGAATTTTTCCGAGCTGCTAGAAATGTGCTTTGATATTGACGGTATTGATGGTCAGCTAATTATCGTAACACATTCGACAGATGCCTTGATCGGAGACTATCGCAATATCGTAAGGTTCTATAAGAACGATGGAAAGACAGCCGTAATTAGTGGTAGCGATCCAAACTTAGGAGTAGAGAAAGACAACGAAAAACATCTGATTATGCATTTTCCAGAAATCAAAGAAGCCTTCTATGCTCATTGCGCTCTTTTGATTGAAGGCGAAACTGAATATGGGTGCATCCGTGCTTTCGCAGACAAGATAAAGGTCTCTTTGGATGACAACGGCATTTGCGTGATAAATGCAAGGGGCGAAGGCACAATCAAGCCTCTTAAAGACCTACTTAACGTGTTTGCCATCCCAAGCGTTTCAATATATGACGGCGATGTAAAAAGTGGACACACTACTACAGATGATGAGTTTTTCACGAAAGAACTATGCTTTGAAATAGAAATTATCAAAAACCTTTATAAAGGTGGGCACCAAGACTTAATCAAACAGATAGCCCTTGAGATGGATCCGAAGGCTGATACTGTCATATTGGACGTAGACTTCGTACGAAAGCAGTTCAAGAAGATGGAGTTTGATATCAAGAGATATGTTCCGAAAAAACTCTCCGATGTTGACGAGAATAATGAAGAAGAATTTACGAGGATGTACGCTGCTTGGTACATGGTAAAGAAAGGTGTGCTTCTTGGAAGAATCATTGGAGAAACTTTGCCTACAGACATGATACCAAAGTGCTATTCAGATGCAATAGAAAAGGCAAAGGAAGTCGCTTTTAATGAATGAGACCGCCCTTGCTGAAATAAAAAAGAAAATTTCGGAATTGCACAAAGGCGACGAGAAGCAACTTGAGGTCATCTTCTCCAATAACCCAAGAGTCATTGTTGAGGCACCTGCTGGCTACGGCAAAACTACTACGATGATAAGCCGCATTGCCTACCTCTATGCCACTGGCGGAATACCAAACCCCAAGAGCATCCTCGGCCTTACTTTTAGCGTAAATGCCGCGCTAAAAATAAAGAGAGACGCAATTGGAAAACTGCCCGGGTTGCTCAGCAATAAGGTTAGCCCAATATCAATGGGTAACAAAGTTACTGTCACAAATTATCATGGCTTTTGTAAGGGTGTACTAAAAAAATATGGGTACCTCATCGACAACGCGTTACGGAAAGACATTAATATGCTCAAAGCTGTTGGCGATAACGAGATATCAAACCACCTAAATGCAGCCCTAACCGCATTAGAAAACAACATGCTTTTAAATATCGAACAGTCCATAAAGGAGGCAACGATTCCCGATAAGGCTGATATTCATTTTTACAATCAGTGCGTTATCAGCAAACTGTTACCATTAGGTTACTTGACCCATAATGCAGTGATTCTTTTTGTGCTTGAAATTTTCTGTCAGTTTCCCGAAGTTAAAAAATTTTACCAGAGTTACTATCCACTTCTGGTCGTTGATGAATTCCAGGATACAAACTGCATCGCTTGGGCACTTCTTCAAGAATTAATTTCGAACAAGACGCAATTGGTTTTTCTCGGTGACCCACTGCAACGTATTTATGGGTTTATCGGCGCTTTGCCAGACATCATGAAAACTGCGGCACAGCAATATGGAATGGCACAGATTCCCCTTACAAAAAACTACCGGTTTAGTAATAATCCTGAGATGCTGAAATTGGATGGAAATATCAGAGAAAATGCAGCGACATGCTTTTCCCCGTCAATAGATAAAGTTGCAAAGCTGCCAATATTTTGGGGTAACACGCACAAGTTAGAAGCAACTCAGGTGGTTGAGAAAGTTAAACAGATCATTCAGCTTGGCGATAAGAGGATTGCGATATTGTTTCGGTCACGGGGCAAAGGAACTGATTCTTTTGAAACTGAACTCCAAGCAAATGGTATACAGTATTTTTACGGCATGTTTACTGACGAAGATGACACATACATTGAGTTTCACAATAATTGCCTAGATGCATTTGTGAAGAGGTTCGGGAAAACAAAATCAATTAGCAAGAAAAGCTTGGTTTCCTTCTCCAGCTATATCAAGCATGGCTATGATTCCGATGGTGACAAGATGAAAACATCCCTTTTTAGTCTTCTCGATGCTCTAATTGAAAAAATCTCTATCGATTACGCTGATTTACAGGTTGAGGATAAGTACAACCTCATGACAGACATTTTTGAAAATAAGCAGCTTAAGCAGGCAATGGAATATGTTGATTCCCAAGTAATTCTCTCGACAGTTCATGGTGCTAAAGGTTTGGAGTGGGATTATGTTGTCCTTGCGGATATGGAGCGGTGGCTATTCCCTGGATATTATATATGCAAGGAATGTTCGAACAAGAATGCAATACCGGAACAGCCACGTTGCCGCTTACCAGTACCTCTTTCTGGAAAATTTAAAGATATTGCGTTGGATGAGTTATCGATTTTCTATGTTGGTGTTACACGAGCAAGAGAACAGGTTTACATCTCTTCCAGTGCAAAGAGAACGAACAATAACGGCGAGATTAAAAACAGCATCATATCCTGCTTGCCCAATATTGATGGAATAGAACTGATTCCGGCCAACCAAAACGCTTCGGGCAAACCAAAGTAGGATTCTTCGCTTTGCTCGGAATGACAGATAAATTGTTATGCTGAATAAGCCTGGGCAACTGAAGCATCTTGTGCCGGCCGACCAAAGACCTATTACAATCAGAGATATATCAATAAGTCTCTTAACAAATGGTTTTTGGGAACAAGTACCAAGATCCAATATGTTTTCTCCTGAGGGTTGGGACGAAAATTTTCATCTAAAGATTGGTAGCCATGATTCCATTACCCTGTACTTTGATGCTGTATTAAGTGATGGGATTATGGAGTCCCACAGCAATGTCGTTCGCATAATCGTTTATACAATCGATGGTAATAAATTTTCACATTTTTCCACACGTCTTGCAAACGTAAAGTGGGGTAGCATAGAGAAGTTGAAATAAACCTTCGTTTATTAGCCATTTCTTTTTGATGTCGTTAACATTTAGACAATACCGTTTGGTGATTTATTTTCGCGATGGGAAGTTGCGCATTTTGTGACAGGCAAGGAATGATTTGCTTTTAATACAATATTCGGCACAAGTGAAGAACAGGCTTTTGTCCGCATGCTAGACTGGCAAATCGACCATCTCAAAGAGAGGTATGCTGAGATTTACCTGTTACGCAATGAAGGACATTTCGCCATCTATGATTTTGCTCAAGGGCGTCCATTCCAGCCTGACTTTGTGCTATTTCTACAGGAAAAGTCAGGTGAATTGATAACATATCAGTTGTTTATCGAACCTAAGGGCAAGTTTCTCTAAAAAGAAGACCAATGGAAAAAAGACTTTCTCATGAATATTACGACCGAGTTTGCAGGTAAATTGCTATGGTTTGGAAAATCCTCGCCTTACCGAATTATTGGTGTTTCCTTCTACGACGATGAGGATGAAAATTGCTTTAGGAAGGATTTTTATTCCATACTACCGAAGTAGAATTGTTATTTGCACTAGCAGTAAGAGATTAAGCCAATACGTTTGTCAAGGAATGTATACAAACTTTACTCGCGCCGCTTTTATGACCGCACGCTGAATCTTAACCGCCAGGCACATACCCCACTGCAAGGCAGCCGTGTAAAGGCAGCTCGCGGTGACAATCGCCTTGCTTTTCCCCAGGGGGTGTGTGAAATTGCCTGCCCTCACTCCCTTTCGCCGGTCTCAACGTAGCGGGTGAGTTCGCCCACGCTCAGCTCCTTGATGCCCAGCTTATCCAGCGTACGCCCCCTGCGCCAGTAATCCGTGTTGTGAATGATGCACGCCAGCCGGATGATCGCGTCAATCCCATTGACCGACACGCCGTAGCGCTGCCCCAAAGCCGCAATCGGCACCAGGCTCATCGGCACCTCCTCAAAGATATAGCGGTGGTTCAGGCTGGGCGGCGCTTTGATGCCGTAATAGCCGGACTGGTTGTGGATGGCTTCGTGCAGGTCGGCACCGCGGGCATTATAAGCCAGCTCCAGCCACTCCAACCCGGTGCGCGCGCAGCCCCAGCGATGATGCCACGGTGACGCGCTCCCGGTCGATCGCTTCCAAAACATGCGCCACCGAGGGGGTGACGCCATCAATGTAAAACTCAAAGTCGCCGTGGGTGGACTCGATCCAACCCGAATTCAGCAGAGCGGGGGCGGGATGAAAGACTGCGCCCATGTTGTTCAGGCCGGTTTTGAGCACATTGCCGCCATCGATATACTGCGGGTAGACGGTGTGAATGGCTTGCCCGATTTCAGACGCACTTTTTGCTTTGTCTGCCTCATCAAATAGATACTGCATCAATCGTTGAATATTGATAAACTTGTCCATGAAGCCTCATTGTTGGTCATTTGGTTGTGGAATATCAAGTTTACCAATCCTTGAGGCTTTTTCCTTTTCTCTTGTCCGAACTCATGTCCTTACTTCAGTCTCGATAATTGACTTTAAAATGGTCATCAGTTATACTTTTCACCCAGATTGAGTTTTGGAGGTAGATTTTGAAATCAGCATTGATCACCGGAATAACCGGTCAGGATGGATCATACTTGGCTGAATTGCTTTTAAGCAAAGGTTATGAGGTACACGGTCTCATTCGCAGAACCAGCACCTTTAATACTAAAAGAATTGATCATTTATATCGAGATCCGCATGCCAATGGAGAACCAGTAAAGTTATTTCTCCATTACGGTGATATGGCAGCAACGGACACATTGTTGGATGTCATTTATTCAGTCAAACCCGATGAGATCTATCATTTGGCAGCGCAAAGCCACGTGCGTGTGAGCTTTGACATGGCCGAATATACGGGTGACGTGACAGGGT
>DOEX01000283.1 GCA_003532515.1 Anaerolineaceae bacterium
AGATCATGAGGCGCAATACGAACGTTCACTTTCTCGCCCAGCCGTCTTACAAGAGCCCTTGCAGTTGAATAGCAGATGGGAAATGGACGGTCATCCGATTGAAGGTCCTTGTCCCTGACATATTCTGCCAGCTTTTTTGATACATTCTCTGGCATGTAAGCCAGCTCTGATTCTTTACCTGATTTGGGCGCCCGTAGGGTAATGGTTCTGTCTGAAATATCCGACACCTTTATCTTCAGCAATTCACCAATTCTCAATCCACATCTTGCCTGAAGTTCCAGGATCAGGCGGTCTCTCGCTCTTTTCGTGTTGTAAATCATTTCATCCACCGTTTCCCGTTCCAGCATCTTGCGCAGGACTTGCTTTGGCGTTCGATAGGATTTTCTCAGCAGAGACGTGTTACAAGGATTTTTCATGTTCAGTGAGCAACGGTCGATGATGAAATTGTAGAAGGCTTTTAACTGCGCATACCGGAGCCTTCGAGTAGATTTAGCAAGATCATGTGTTTGCGATTCCAGAAAGGTGTAGATTTCATCAGGCCCAATCGAATCCAAATCTCGTTCAGCGTAAATCCGTTCAAACCTGCTGAGTAGATAATCGTAGCTGTCGATGGTCCGTTGTTTATGGTTTGACTGGAGATAATTATTGAACAACCTCATCGCTTCTTTTGTTGTCATGGTCCACCTCCATTTTCTTTGTTTTTGAGGTCTTTGGGGTTGACCAGTAATTATATCTCAGGTGGACCAGATGCATGAAGAATTATAAATTTCACACAATAGGTTTGCATGGGAATTCATTGAATCTGATCTATGAGTAAAACCGTTGACTTGTATTTGACAGCTTCAAAAAGATCGCAAAGTGGCTGGCATCCTCATATATTAAGCGCAATTCCAGAAGGCATCCATTTTCCTGCTCATGAACTGCCAATGTGTACCCTGCCAGTAGAGGCGGTGGCAGGCTGGGCATTCGGAAAATTGCTCCTGGGTGAGGAACACGTAAGGTGGGACACGGTCCTTCACCGTTTCTTTAGTACTTCCTTGCAGCCGCCGATTGCATTCCAGGCAGATGGTAAAAGGCCGGAGGCAGCTTTTATCCAATTTTAGGGTGCTGATGACCTGCCGCACCTGCGCCGTGAAATGATCGCTCTCAATGAGGACAGACTTTATATGTCCAGCCACGATGACACGGCGTTTCATAATTCGCCGGTCACGGGTCAGAAGTATGCGTTTCTCATTCAAGGCGGTGGCAACTATCGCGTCATCTTCGGCACCTGTAAAGAGGAGGGCATCAAAACCTGCCATGCGTAGCCACTTCGCCATTTTGCCCACATTATGGTCGACGATAAATTTAAGCTCGGCGTCAATCATCTTAGTAACGTCGGCGGAATCTGCACCTTTCGAACCACATTCAACGATCTGCTCCGATCAATCAGAGTGCACATTCGTATTTAAACTCAAGACTATCGACCACGAAGGATTCCGTAATTTTCTCGACAGGTCAAGTTAACAGAAAAGCGCTCACACAGATCAATGCTTCTTCTCTTTGCTCAACTTGCCGCAGAGGTTTTGGGCTTCTGCGTATATGCCCGCATGGTCTCTTGCCAATGCCTGTTGCGGAATCCGGGCAAACATCGTTTCCTGAACGCTTTTACCGGCATCCTCCTCGTAATTAAGGGTGGTTGATATTACCGGTTATTTAACCTCCTTGTAGGCAACAACAATCCAGTCGTTGTTCAAAAAATGGACTGTTTTCCAAACAGCTTGCTTCTTTACAACAGTTTTCGTCCCATGAATCAGAAAAGTGTAAAATCCTTTCCCTTCTTTTTCTTTGACCATTTGCTTACCCAGCTTGATCAATTCGGGATAGTCTTTATAGAGAGGGTCTGTAAACAGGTTAAGTCCCATCTGCATTGGATCCGTTTCATAAAGAAGCAGACCATCCTTTTGCATGACCCAGCACTTTGCAACTGACTCATTCTCAACCGTTGAGGCAACGGAACGAATCAATTCATCATGTCTTACCAGGATACTGATAGAGCCAATGAATTTCTTTCCTGCCGAAAAAATAGGATATTCAATATCGATTGATTTTACGCCTTCGGCGGAAACGAATACACTTCCCATTCTGGGTTTTTGTGTCTTTCGCATTTCGATGATCGCTTCCTGCTTGGAGATATCCGTCCCTTCATACTTCCGGTATTTCTCCGGCTCAATGAACTTCATAATGCCGTTGCCATCAACAAATGTCGAATCGATCACATAAGGTCTGCCCGTATTACAATTCTGAAGAAGTTTTCTTATTTCCGTTTCTCGGTTGAGTCCCAATATGCCGGTTTCTCTTGCAGCTTGAGAAACCGTACCTTCGACTCCCTTCAGTATAGTTAAAATGCCGGATTCGATTTTTGAAACTGCTTCACTCAGATTATCCGCTGCAAATGCCTGCCCTGTCATAAAACAAAGCAAGAATACAGTAACAAATACAGAACGTCTCATGTCTGTCACCCTTCACCCTTCCCTCGAGTGTCAGCAAAATTATTGTGCCTGGAAACCGCTCGCCTTGATGATGTGTGACCACGTCAGCGTATAGGCTCTTTCGCGGCTCGCGAGCTCTTGCGAGGTCATGTACCCCACCCTGAGCCCCATAGATGTCAGTCGGTCACGTACGTCCGGCATGGCCAACACTTTGGCCATCGCACCGGAGAGACGATCGATGCTCTCCGTTGGTGTACCCGTGGGGGCAAATATGCCGTAATAAGGCACTTCTTCAAACCCTGACAAACCCAACTCGGAAAATGTCGGAACATCGGGGAGAGCCTCTTGTCGAACACCACCCAGTACGGCAAGGACGCGGATTCTACCTGCCCTGTGGTTCTCGATGAACTCAGGCACAGAACCCACACCGGCATGGATCCGGTTGCTCAGCATATCTGCCATCATGGGGGCGGTGCCTTGGTAACTAACGGCTTGTAGGTTGAGAGCATATTTTTGGTCAATGAGTTTGACTAGAAACTCGGGGACCGATGCTGGCGCAGGCACACCTACTTTTCCAATACCCGCGCCATGCCGACGCACCCATGCCACATAATCGTTCATAGACTTGGCTGGCGTACCGCCAAACACGGCCAGCGCGTTCACAAAAGTCGCAAAACCTGCTACCGCCACAAAGTCGTGGACCGGGTCGAAACCTGGATTTTTCACGACCAAGGGCAGGATGGACACCGTATGATCGTGCGAAAGGAAAAACGTGCTGCCATCTGCGGGCGCGGTCTTAAGGGTCTTTGCGGCGATCTGGCCACCCGCTCCCGGACGGTTTTCAACAATAACCATGCTGCCCAACTGCTCCTTGAGTTTGTCGGCCAGGATGCGCGCAATTGTGTCCGTACCACCACCGGGCGGAAAACCGACCAGTATCTTGACAGTGCTGGGCTGCGCTTGTGCAACACCCGAAAACAGCAAAATGCCAAGCACCAAGGTGCGGCAGAAACGATGGACAAAACGCTGAGCAAGCGAATGAGTCATGTCTATAATCTCGCATGCTTTTTAAGATCTGTCAACGAACGACTTTCAAAAAGACAGCAGGATTCCTATGTGGAGGGATAGCTGTCAAAACATCGCATGTTTCATCCCATATCAATAAAATGTTCTGGCTATCGAAACCAACGCTTTGTATTTGCAGCCGAGTGAGTGCGGTTCATGAAAATAGGACATCCGACAGACCTTGACGCCACCTACCAACCGTTCAGCAGTGCGTAGTCATTGAAACTGATAATTACCGTTGGATAGTGATTAACGACCAAGCTCAGCCACTATCCGGGCGGTAGTGGAGTTATAGAGTTGGTCGCTTCTGCGCCACGACTGTTCCGCCTCCTGGTGTGGAGACCGAGAAGCCGGTTACGTTGCCGGAATCGTCTTTTAAAAACACAAGTGTTCCAGTAATAATTGTGTCATCTCTTAATAGAAAAGTGTTGGCGGATGTTGGATACAGATCAGAGCGCGAGCCGGTTCCCATCAAGATGCTTTTTATCATCAGTGCATTCCCGGTAAGATAAATCTCGATCTGCAACGCCTGGCCTTCGAGCGTGGCGGTGAAATTTCCTACGTAAGACTGCAGGATTGACAGCGGCACATCGACAAGCCTGGCCGTCGTTACACCATCATCCGGCCAGCCATAGACTTTGGCTGCAGCTCTTATGATTTCCATGATGAGGGCGTAACCGTTGTCACCGCTTGCCATGACCGCAATCCCCTGCCCCCGGTCGCGATACACCGTCATGTAAGACTTGTATCCGAAGACCGATCCGCTGTGGTTAAATATCAGACCACCCTTGCCGTTTAGCAGAGCAAAGCCGAGGCCCATCGATGAATTCGGTTGCTGTGAAAGGATGCGATTGGCCGTTTCTTGTGTGAGCAGTGCGCCTTCATCGGAAGTCGCTGCTTTTTGCACCTCGATGAGCAGTGTGGCAAGATCGGAGGGTGTGGTCCACAGACCGGCGGCGATCAACTCCGGGTATATCCTCCAGCGACCCGGTAGCATGATGCCGTCCATATCGTGACCTTTGGCCGCGCGTGCCGCCAACGGACCGGCCATCGGCTGCACGTAGTCGCTGGAATTCATGCCCAGCTTGTCAAAGACGTTGTTCTTCATGTAGCTCCGAAATGGCATTCCGGTTACATCTTCCGCCATCTGCTGCAATACTTGCATGCCGCCGCCCGAATAGCTGTATCGCGTCCCCGGTTCGTATATGACGCGAATAGGATCAGTGTCCGCCGGCGATGCACCGTTGAGAACCTGAAGCAGTGTCGGTATGGCGCTCCCTGCGGTGTACCCTGCAAAACCTGATACATTGGTTCCGCCGGTATGTGACATGAGCATTTGCACCGTTGCCTTATTTGTCTTCGTCAAGTCGTTATCTGCAAGGTGCCACGATGTCAGATAATCATTTACGTTTCTGGAGATATCAATCACGCCCGATTGCGCCAGCAGCATAATGCCCGTCACTGAGACCGGTTTACTTACGGAGCATGCCTGGAATACGGTGTCCGTTGTTACGGCCTGCGTACCACCGGTTTCGGTAACACCATATCCTTTTGCCCACTCGATCTCGCCGTTGTTTATGACCGCAATGCTGACACCCGGCGCCTGAAAGTGCTGCATGCGATCCTGCAATATCATGCCCGCAGGTGCACTTCCATCGTTGACGACCGCAGCAATAAGGCTCTTTTCCACAGCGGCGATGCTCAACTGGACATCGGTGGTTTGAGTGGACGAACAAGCTGCAACTAACGATATGACAAAGGCAACAACAAGCAATAGTTTGTGATGTTCGATCAATTCTTTTTTCACCGTTATATCCCACCTCTAAAAGGTTTGATAAAAACTTGTTTTTGCGTTTGTTTAGGATACGGAGAAGGGGCTTGTATATCTACGTGCGTTTATTCAACAGCTCGCTCAGCGTGGCGCAAGTGTCGCGATCAGGTCATTGGCGACGTTAGCCATGGCCGCAGCGGCAGCAAAGTCGAATTGGTTGATGGCGATGAAAACCGCCACGCCGCGCGTTGGCGCGAAGGCGATATAGCTGAAGGTGCCCTGTAATCCTCCGGCTTTTTGCAGGATGAATGGGCGGTCACCCTTCGGCATCATAGCCACCCAGCCCAGTCCCATCGCGTCCATGTGGCCTGACTCGTCCATTCCCGACACGGTCGCAAGTCCATCCCGCATGAGATACAGTGAATGATCGAGCAGCCGCGCTTCCGCGCCGTTTTGACCGAAGCGGTCGAGATGCCATTGCATCCATTTCAGCAGGTCGCTCGGTGTGGAGTAGAGGCCACCCGCGCCGAAATTGACGGAATCGGTGGGAACATCCGGCAGCGCCGCCCCATCAAAACTGTGACCCTGCATTAACCGCTGCTTTTGCTCCTCGGACAGCACAAACACCGTATTCTTCATATTGAGAGGGTCGGTGATTTGGCGCTGAAGAAGCGCGGGGAAAGGCTCGTTCGACGCCTTGGATAAGCCAAGAGCAAGCAGGTTGAAACCGACATTCGAGTAATGCACGGACTTCCCTGGCTTGAAGAGCAAAGGCTCTTTTTGCAGAAAGTCGGTGAAGTCTTGAACTGTAATAGGGGCATTGGAATCCTTTTCTGATCCCGCCTTATGAGGCAGCTCTCTCGGCAGACCAGCAGAATGAGTGGCGAGATCAATCAGGCGGATATGCCCGACGTCGGCCTTCGCATTGGTGACAAGCTCGGGCAAAGACCTGGTGAGCGGCTGTGTAAGCTTCACAAAGTTTCTGGCGACGAGATGAGCAAGTACTTCGCCGGTGAATGCCTTGGTGATGGAGCCGATCCGCATTACCGTGTCACCATCAGGTGCCTTGCTGCCCTTGCCGGCTCGTTCGCCAAAACCGCGGATCGACATTTCGCCGTTACGCACCACGCCAATGATGACGGCAGGCACTTTCTGCTCAATAAGAAAAACCTCTCCGGTGAACTCAACCATTTCGTCGAGAAAAGGATCAGCCTGCGCGACTTCTATACCACACCAGGTGAAGGTGGCTAACACCACTACGATAATAGCAACACACCGGATGGTGCTGCAAGCACTGCCAAGACAGGTCAAGGTTTTCATCATGTTCCTCAAGAAAGAGTATTTTTGCCGCAAGGGTGTACGATAGCCGCGCCTAACAATTAATATCCTTGGTTGGTTTTTCCCGATTCTCTATGGAGTCGTACTCCAATCCATAAAAAATGGAAAGAGATGAATACTGTTTGTGATGTTGAATCTTTTCCAAAGATATCAGCTTGTGGACTACCAGGAAGATAAAATTACCCCCGACCATTCCCCTATAATGCCACATTTCATCCGCATTCAATGACTTGGCCAGATCACTCTATGTGCGGATTTGACTGTCTCAGCAGCATAGAAACCAATGAAAGATCGTGGTGGCCTAAAATCAACGATCTCGTTGAGGCATGGTTTTCAGATAGAGGTGTGTGCAGATCGTTGCGTCTGAATGGATATAGCAGTTCTCACAGGCACTATAGGACCGTTATCATGGCCAGGGTGGGAAGGTCAGACCAGCGGCGGATCGTTCAACCTGGGGTAGGGTAGGGAGTCACACCCGGCATGATGCAATATCTTCAGTAACGCCCTATCCGGGGGAGTAATCAGGATCATATTCCAGAGTAAAAATGACCCTTAGAAATTAAAAAAGCGGAACCATAGCGGGATAAAATGACCAGAAAATGAAAAAGGTCACAACCCTAAAGGCTGCAACCTCTTGATTTTACTGGTGGGTCGTGCGGGAATCGGACC
>DOEX01000020.1:0-2633 GCA_003532515.1 Anaerolineaceae bacterium
GATGCTGGCATAAAGGTCAGCACCAGCCCGATAATGATCAGGATGAAGAGCAGGATCACCAGGAAATTCAAATACCAGGGTTTCCGGGTTCTTTGCGCGGGGGTAGGCTCTGGGGCTAGTGGGCGTTGAGGGGTGGGTGCTGTAACGTTTTGATATACTGGTTCAAGCTTAGGCTGAACAGGTTCAGGCTGAGGTGCAGGAGCTCCGTAAGTAGGTGTATAAGCAGCAGCCTGCACAGCACCTTCCCACTCGAAACTCATCACCGTGCTTTCCGCCAGGGTCACAAGATCACCATTGGAAAGGCGTTTCGGTGCGCTCAGGCGAACACCGTTGAGAAAAGTTCCATTGGTGGAGCCGAGGTCTTCGATATAGACGCCATCAGCTTTCACGATAAAACGCGCATGCCGGCGGGATATCTCAGCATCAGGCACTGGGATGTCATTGGCCAAATCACGGCCCATGTTCACCTCAGGCTTGTCCAGATAATAACTGGACCCGGGAATCGGACCGGAGCGCATTACGATTTGGGGTTTTGTTTCAGCCATGGTAACTCCTGGTATCTAATCACTTGTTGTTTCAATAAGTGTACTGATTATTCATTGTACTGTCAATTTTACTCTATGCTGTGGCATTGTTGTGCATATTTCAAAATTCCCTCGGATTTACTTCGTTGACGTGTAGAAAAAATCCTGCTATCATCAAATTAATTATGACCCCCATAATAAACTCAAATTGGTTCAAACGCTTTTTGCTTAGGCTTAAACACGAATCTCGTTGGTTGGCGCCTGGCACCGGTTATAAGCGTTGGTTGGGTCTGACTGTCATAGGGTCAATGCTGCTCGGATTAGGTCTCGCAGTGGTGATCCTGGATTACTATCGCTCAACCACCAGTGAATTACTGACACCCATTCTGGCGATTCTGTCCTTGCGTTTTCTGGACCGACCGATTCGGTTCCTGCTTTTTGGAGGGCTGGGCTTTATCTTGATCTTGGTTGGTATCTGGGGCGCCAACCGCTCACTGCTAAAACCCTTCGAAGTTGGCGGAAAACCGGTCTGGGATACCTTGCAAAACTACCGTCAGAGAGAAAAAGGCATCAAAGTCGTTGTAATTGGAGGCGGGCATGGGCTGGCATCTCTTTTGCGAGGCATAAAAGCCTATACCCACAATATCACAGCAATTGTTACAGTAGCTGATAATGGCGGATCGTCTGGTGAACTGCGCCGGGATATGGGAGTTTTGCCTCCTGGAGACATCCGCAACTGCCTTGCTGCATTAAGTAGCGATGAAGCCCTGCTTTCCCAGGTTTTTCAATACCGTTTTCATTCAGGTGTTGGTTTGGAAGGACATTCACTTGGCAATCTGCTCATCACTGCCATGAGCGAGATCACCGGTAGTTTTGAGGAAGCAGTGGCAGAATCTGGACGGGTGCTTGCCATCTATGGTCAGGTGCTGCCGTCCACCATCACCAACGTCAACCTGGTGGGAGAATTGCAGGAAAACCCTGAAACTGACACAATTGTCGTGCATGGCGAATCAGAAATCACTGAAACTCCGGGCAAAGTCAACAGAGTATGGCTTGAACCGGAGGGCGTATTAGCCTACCCTCCTACGATCCAGGCGATATTGAATGCTGACTTAATCTTGATTGGGCCTGGAAGCCTTTATACGAGCATATTACCTAATCTGTTAGTTAAAGACCTGACCGAGGCTATCCACGCCAGCAAGGCAGAAGCCTATTACATCTGCAACGTGGCCACACAACGCGGGGAAACCGATGGATTTAATGGGTCGGACCACGTTGCGGTGCTTGAACAACATGTTCAAAAACGCTTATTTAGCCTGGTGCTCTGCAATCGCAATTTCAAAGGCGAATTAGGTCATGACACGGACTGGGTTGTGGCAGACCAGGAATTGCACGAGAAATACCGGGTTTATGAAAGCGATCTGGTGGACGATCTTTACCCCTGGCGTCACAGCTCCAAAAAGCTGGCAAAAGCAATTATGAACCTCTATGAAGAACGGACTGGTCCGTTAAATTAGCCGATTGTTTATACACTTTCATAGGAAATTGCCCGAAAATTCGACTATAATAAATTTTGGAATTGAAATAAATTCTAAATCTATGCACCTGTCTTAGGTGAAATAAACTTTTCAAATAAATGGAGGATGTAATGAAAACTCAAGTTGGTATTAATGGTTTTGGTCGCATTGGACGCCTTGTCTTAAAGGCGATTTTAGAACGTGCAGATGACACTTTGGAAGTGGTTGCTGTTAACGATTTGTTCGATGTTAGACAGAATGCCCATCTATTCAAGTATGACTCTACTTACGGAATCTTCCCTGGCGAAGTAAGCGTAAACGAAGCCAATAACCTTGTCATCAACGGTAAAGAAATCAAAGTCTTCACCGAGAAAGATCCTGGAAATCTGCCTTGGGGTGATTTGGGTGTTGATATCGTGGTTGAGAGTACCGGCATTTTCACAAACGCCAAATCTGACCCCGAAAAAGGTAAGGTCGGCGCTGATGCTCATATCCTCCGCGGTGGCGCAAAGAAGGTTATCATCTCTGCACCTGCCAAAGGCGAAGATGCCACCATCGTTATGGGTGTCAATGAGGATTCTTATGATCCCGC
>DOEX01000020.1:2674-11862 GCA_003532515.1 Anaerolineaceae bacterium
GTAATCCTGGACACCGGTCATAAGAAGGATATCCGACGCTCCCGCGCTGCTGGTCTGAACATCATCCCCACCACAACCGGCGCTGCCAAGGCTGTTGCCCTGGTAATTCCTGACCTGAAGGGCAAGTTCGATGGTTATGCCCTCCGCGTTCCCACCCCAACTGTCTCGATCGTCGATTTTGTTGCCGAAGTTGAAAACCCCGTCACCATCGAAGAACTCAACGCTGCTTTCAAAGCTGCCGCTGACGGTCCGATGAAGGGTATCCTGGGTTATTCCACAGGCGAGTACGATCAGCCATTGGTTTCCAGTGACTATAAGGGCGATTCCCGCTCTTCCATCGTCGACCTGGACAAGAATATGGTCATGGGTCATCTGGTCAAAGTCGTGACCTGGTACGACAACGAATGGGGCTACTCTTGCCGCACTGCCGATCTGGCGAAATTTGTTGCCGAAAGACTCTAAGTCTACTAATCACTAAAAAAGACACAGTGCGCATTGCTGAAACAAACAGTAAGGCGCACTGTTTTATAAGGAGATATGATGTTTAACAAAAAAATGGTTACCGATCTGGATGTCGAAGGCAAGAAGGTTATTGTTCGCGTTGATTTCAATGTGCCGATCAAGGAAGGCAAAATCAAGGATGATACCCGCATCACAGCGGCTCTGCCTACCATCAATTACTTGCTCGATCACGGTGCGTCTGTGATCCTGATGTCTCATCTGGGACGCCCCAAGACCAAAGAAGACCTGCAATATAGCCTCAAACCGGTTGCCGACCACCTGGCTACACTGGTCAACGCTCCGGTGAAATTTGCTTCAGATTGCCGCGGTGAAATTGCTAAAGAAGCATCCGCTAACTTGAAACCAGGAGAAGTTTTAGTGTTGGAAAACACGCGCTTCTACCCCGAAGAAAGCAAAAATGACCTGGAAATGTCTAAAGACCTGGCTTCGTTGGCAGACCTGTACGTAAACGATGCCTTTGGCTCTGCCCACCGCGCGCATAGCTCGACAGCAGGTATTGCTGATTATCTGCCAGCTGCCGCAGGTTTCCTGATGGAAAAAGAAATAAAATACCTCGGCAATGCCATCGCTGACCCCGTTCGTCCGTTCGTGGCTATCCTGGGTGGCGCCAAGATCAGTGACAAAATTGGCGTCATTGAAAACTTACTCAAGACAGCCGACAGGATCCTGATTGGTGGAGGAATGGCAAACACCTTCCTGAAAGCCCAAGGTTACGAAATGGCGGACTCCCTGGTCGAAGCTGAAGTGCTGGACACCGCCAAAGACCTGCTCTCCCGTGCAGATGACAAGATTATTTTACCGATTGATATGGTGCTGGGTAATGCTTTCGATGCGGATGCCGAGATGAAAATCATGGCCTTGGGCGACGTTCCAGCTGGTTGGCGCTTATTGGATATTGGTCCTCTAACTGTTCAGCTTTTTGGTGATGTCATCCTGGATGCTGGTACTGTGGTTTGGAATGGTCCCATGGGTGTCTTTGAATTCCCACGCTTTGCCGAAGGCACCTTTGGCGTAGCCAGAGCAGTTGCAAACAGCCAGGCTGTCAGTATCATTGGCGGTGGTGACTCAGTTTCAGCGATCAATCAGTCTGGACTGAGTGACAAGATCACGCATATTTCCACCGGTGGTGGAGCCTCCCTGGAAATGCTTGAAGGTCTGGAGCTGCCTGGACTTGCAGTTCTCAATGACAAATAACAACGATATTTTCTTGTCAAAGAGCCGCTTATACAAGCGGTTCTTTGATTTTTAGCCCAAAACCGAATCAGTGATAAAATGAAACACGATACTTCGTCCCTCATAATGGTGGGGTTTGGGCTGGCAGATGAAAAAGAAACACGTATTATTATTTATTCTAATTTTGATTACAGGTTTGGTTTTTAGTGCCTGCAATTATTACACTGTTCCAACTGTTTCTGAAGAAGAACTGGCTATGAATGTAGCGGGAACACGCTCTGCCCTGGCAACCCAAAGTTCTGTTGAAACGATGATTGTCCAGCTGGAAGAATTGAAGAATCAACCCACCTGCCCGGTTTGCCCAACCTGTGCCCTGCCCATGACTCCTACACCTTCTCCAACAGAACCAACCATGGAAGAAGGGCCATCTGTAATAACCATCACACCCATTGGGGATCAAAATAACGCTAACTGCCTGAAGTTCGACTATTTGGGTGATGTCAACTACCCGCCGGATACCCTCATGAAGCCAAAAGAAAAATTCACCAAGACCTGGTGGGTGCGTAATAGCGGAACTTGTACCTGGACGACCCAATTTAAGTTGGTCTTTTCAGGTGGTGAGGTATTCGGTTCTCAAGGCAAAGTCAGTTTCACACAAGACGTTCCCCCAGGCGAAACCGTGGAATTATCCATACCAGACTTGGTGGCGCCCCCTACCGTTGGTACTTACTACAGCTATTGGCTAATTGAATCACCTTATGGCAACCGCTTTGGTTACGGTCCAAACCAACAATGGGGATTGGGCATCAAGATTATAGTAACGAACAATTAGAAACCAAACGCCTGGCAAGGCGGTTTTTGTTCTCAAGGAAAATTAACCTCACCAATTCTTCGACATTGACTCAAGGCTGAGAAGCAAGGTGAGAATCATAATTATTAGAATCTTGTATTCGGAACTTTTCTATTCTCATCTACGTCTATAGTAGAGAAGAAGTCCTTCGTTTAAAGGAGTTGTTAATATGGACACTGTTAAACCAATGAAAAGTAAATTGTTTCCGCTCGTTGCCCTGATCTTAGTGGCAATCTTAGTCCTCTCCGCCTGCGTACCACCAACACCAACAGGTGACCCCATTGAGCAGGCGATGCAAACCTTGCAAGCCCAGGCAACACAGGATTATTATGCTACATCAATTGCCCAATTGGCTACCATACAGGCAACACAATTGAGCACCATTGCGCCTGATCCTACTAATATGAATCAAATTCCAACCGCTTCCCAGGCTGTGCCTACAGTTGTTGTAACGGTTCCCGCAAACACAGCGGTTCCTCCAACGGCTGTACCCCCTACAGCGACGGCAATTCCCCCAACCCCAACACCCAAACCCTGTCTTCAAATCACTTTTGTTAGTGATCTGAGCATTCCTGATGGTACAAAATTGAATGCTGGCAGTGCTTTCACCAAAGCCTGGCGATTGCAGAATTCGGGCAGTTGTAAATGGGACACCGGCTTCGATATTGTTTTCTCAAAAGGCAATCAATTAGGCGCCAACACTGTCTATGACTTGCCTTATGAAGTTGCTCCTGGTCAGACCATTGACATCAGCATCAACATGGTTGCACCTTCGGTGAACGGCAAATACAGCTCCGAATGGATGCTGAAAAGCAGCAACGGTGTTACCTTCGGCACCGGCAGTGACTCAAAAGGTCCTTTCTGGGTCAGAATGGAAAGCATCAACGGGCAAGGTGTGGTTTATAACTTCGCCGAAAGTGTCTGTTCAGCCAAATGGACAAACGGTTTGCGGAAAACCTTAAAATGCCCGGGTGATGAAAAAGATGTGAAAAACGGTTACGCAATCTCTAAAGGCAACCCGATCAGGGAAAATGGTGCTACCGAAAATGAGATCGGTCTGATAACGCGCCCCAACCAGGAAGCTGATGGCTACATCCAGGGTATTTACCCTGCATTCACGGTGAAAGACGGCGACAAGTTCCGTGCGACTATTCAGTGTGAAGGTGGCAGTACTGGCTGTGACATCAAATTCGAGCTCTATTACACCATTGAAGGTCAAAAAGCGACCGGTTTGGGTCAGTGGCATGAAGTCTATGACAACAATTGGAAAGCTGTGGAAGTGGATCTCTCTTTCCTGGCTGGCAAACAGGTTGTCTTTACCCTGGTAGTCTGGAATGAGGGTTCAGCTCAAAATAATCGCGGTTTGTGGTTGTTCCCATTCATTTATCGCACCAAGTAAATCAGCATTTCCAGATTCTATTAGCAAGGGACGGTCGAAAGACCGTCCCTTCGTGTTAGAATAAAATCATTCCATAATAGTAGAGAGGAAATTGATAATGAAAACTCGTAAACCGATGGTTGCTGGTAACTGGAAAATGAATAAGACTCTTGGCGAAGCCGCAGAACTGCTGGAAGCCTTAAAGCCTGAATTAAAAGACATTGAAAGTGTAGACCTGGTTGTCTGCACCCCTTATATTGATCTGCCCCTGGCTAAAGAGGCATTGGCAGAGAGCAATATCAAAGTAGGTGCACAGAACCTGCATTGGGAAGCCTCTGGCGCATTTACCGGAGAAGTTTCAGCACCGATGCTGAAGGACCTGTGCGAATACGTCATTATTGGTCACTCAGAACGTCGGGCGATGTTCGGCGAAACTGATGAAACCGTCAACAAGAAAGTGGTTGCGGCTTTAGGCGCAGGCTTACTACCCATCGTTTGTGTGGGCGAGACCCTGGAAGAGAACGAATCTGGACAAACCGAAGCAGTGGTCGACCGCATGGTGCGGGAAGGACTGAAGGGTTTGAGCAATGAAAAAGCCACCAAAATAGTAGTTGCCTATGAACCTGTNNCGCGAGATGTTTGGCGAGGAAATCGGAAATGGTATGCGCATCCTGTATGGCGGATCAGTCAAACCCAGCAATGCTGCTGAATTGTTTGGTCAATCTGACATTGATGGTGGTCTGATTGGTGGTGCCAGCCTTAAGACAGCCGATTTTGTCGGCATCGTTAAAGGCGCCCTGTAGATTTTCTGCCGTCCATTAATGCATTTGTTGGTAATGTATTGCCCTCCCTGCTTGCGGGGAGGGTCCGCGAAGCGGGGGAGGGGTATTGGACCAGCTCACACCCACTAAAATCTGATGACAATACGGCGAAACAAAAACCTACTACTTTTCTCTCGTGAACTTCGCACGAATGCTACCAGAGCCGAAAAGAGGCTTTGGTACGACTTCCTCTCCACGCATTCATGTAAATTTCGTAGACAAGCGATTCTGGGGAATTACATAGCAGATTTTTATTGTTTTTCAAAAAAACTAATTATCGAGGTTGATGGCAGTGGACATTTTGAGGATAATCAAATGACGGCAGACCAACTTCGGACTGACTATTTTGAGGGGCTGGGTTATACGGTCATTCGCTTCACCAATCACGAGGTGATGTACTACTTTTCAGGTGTATGTGAGAGGATCGACGAGATCATTGCCAGCTCAACTTGAACAACTGTGGTTTCAGTAACAGACTGGGTCATAGGTTTATTCAACCCCACCCCGTCTTCGACGACCCTCCCCTTTAACGGGGAGGGCTTCCTTGTGAATGCAATTGTGGAATGCACGCAACACTACGCCTTCGTATGGTGGGCTGTTTTGCGTCTTACTTGACTTAAATCTCCTAAATCTTATAATTGCCCCATCGACTGAGAATGGGAAGAGTAAGTCACACCGCCGTCGCAGAGAGGTTTCGTACAAGCTGAAAGCGAAACCGACCGAGCCGTGACTGAAGTTCGCCCAGGAGTCGCGCGAGTGAACGCCTTTTGCCAGTAGTTTGCGCCGGAAGCCTCCGTTACAGGGCATCCTGAGTGGCTCGCAAGAGCAAGAAGGGTGGTACCGCGGTTGACCCCGTCCCTTTACCGGGCGGGTTTTTTTGTGCCTGCCGCCAAAATATCGAGGTGAAAATGACTGATATCGAAACTCAACTACAAAACGAACAGCAATCTGCACTGGCAAGCTTGGAGCAGGTTGCAGATCCAGAAGCGCTGAATACCTGGAAGCAAACCTATCTTGGCAAGGCATCCCTGGTGATGACCACCTATGGCAAAATGGGCACTTTTAGCAAAGAAGAACGTCCAATCATCGGGCGGGCAGTCAACATTGTCAAGGTTGCGTTGGAAACTGCCCTGTCTGAAAAGGAAGTGCTGGTAAAGCAAGCCGCCTTGTTGCAGGCTATGGAAAGCGAAAAGCTGGACGTCACTCTACCCGGGTATCCCGCGAAGCGCGGACGGCTGCACCCCGTCAATCTGACCATGCGCGAAATCTATCGCGTCTTTGGCGACATGGGCTTCCAGGTTTACAACTCACCGGAAGTTGAGACCGATGATATGAATTTCACCTATCTCAACATTCCCCCTTACCACCCTGCCCGGGATATGTGGGACACTTTTTACACTGAGAAGGAAGGCGTGGTGCTGCGCACGCACACCTCCCCGGGTCAGATCCATGCCATGCGCGAATACTTCCCAGCTCCTGTTCGCGTGATTTTACCTGGCGCGTGCATGCGTTACGAACAGCAAGACCAGAGCCACGAAATCGAATTTATGCAGTTTGAACTGCTGGTTGTGGACAAGGGCATCACGTTTGCCAACCTGAAAGGCACCATGGATGACTTCACCAAGCGCATGTTTGGTCCTGAGGCATCCACCCGCTTGCGACCTTCACACTTCCCCTTCACCGAGCCCAGCGCTGAATTGGACATGAGCTGTATTTTCTGCGGTGGGCAAGGCTGCGGCGTTTGCCACGGCACTGGCTGGATCGAGTTGGGTGGTTGCGGCATGGTACACCCACGAGTTTTGGAAAATGGAGGCTACGATCCCGAGAT
Organism: Anaerolineaceae bacterium; assembly: GCA_003532515.1. GTDB lineage: Bacteria > Chloroflexota > Anaerolineae > Anaerolineales > Anaerolineaceae > Mesolinea. Next base: position 9,247 of record DOEX01000020.1, read on the forward strand.
CTACAGCGGTTTTGCCGCTGGGGTCGGGATCGACCGCACAACCTTGCTGCGTTATCACATTGATGATATTCGCTATTTGAGAAGTAACGACGTTCGCTTCCTGGAACAGTTCTAAGCAGGAGAGGAAAAAATGAAAGCACCTTTAAGTTGGATCCAAGATTTTGTTGACCTGCAGGGCTTGAGCCTGGAAGAAATCGGTGAAACCCTGACCATGATTGGTCTGGAAGTTGAAGAAATCATCCTGGTGGGATTGGAAAAACCACAGGCTGCACGGCTGCGAAACAAGTATTCCGGTCTCTCCTGGCCAAAAGATAAATTTGTCGTGGCGGAAGTGCTTGAAGTTCGGCAGCATCCCAATGCTGATAAACTGACTCTCTGTCAGCTTAACGACGGTACAGCAGAGATAATCGTTCTTACAGGAGCGCCAAATCTGTACCCCTTTGTTGGCAAAGGGCGACTTGAAAAGACCATCAAAGTCGCTTATGCCCGCGAAGGTGCTCAGCTCTATGACGGGCATCAGCCGGGGCAGGTTTTGACAAAATTAAAAAAAGTTACCATTCGTGGAGTTGAGTCCAGTTCGATGATCGCTTCAGAAAAGGAACTGGGAATTTCTGAGGAACATGAAGGCGTGATCTTTTTGGATGACGATGCCCCGGTGGGTATGCCCCTGGCAGACTACATGGGCGATGCCGTTTTCGAGGTCGCCATCCTGCCAAACATGGCTCGCGACGCCTCCGTGTTGGGGATCGCGCGCGAACTTTCGGCTGCTCTAAATCGCCCTTTGAAGTTGCCGGTTGGCTTGGAAATCCAGGTTGGCGGAGAGATTGAACAGAAAGTTGCCTTGCAAATTCAGGAACCGGAGCTCAACCCGCGCTTTATGCTTGGCTTGGTGGAAGACGTAAAAGCTGTGCCGAGCCCCTATTGGGTACGTCGCCGGTTGGCATTGGCAGGTATGCGCCCAATCGATGCTCTGGTGGATGCCACCAACTACACCATGCTCGAAACCGGTCAACCGCTGCATGCCTTCGATTACGATTTGCTTTATAGCAGAGCCGACGGAATACCCACTATTATCACCCGCAGAGCAGCAGAGGGCGAGACCCTTGTCACTCTTGATGGCGCCCAGCACAAGCTGACAACCGAAACTGAACTGGTAAGTGACACCAAAGGTCCTTTGAGCCTGGCTGGTGTGATGGGCGGCGAAGAATCCGGAATCAGCCCGCAGACTGGCAAAGTGTTACTTGAATCGGCGAGTTGGAACTTCATAAATATCCGCAAGACCACCTCACGCTACCGCATCAACAGCGAGGCATCTTATCGCTTCAGCCGCGATGTTCACCCGGCATTAGCCGAACAAGCGCTCGGTCTCTGTCTGAAGCGCATGCAGGAATGGGCAGGCGGGAAGATAGTGCAGGGCGTGCTCGATCACTACCCCCTCAAACGTGAAGACACCCAAAACACACTCATTGAGAACGACATGGAACGCCTGTTAGGTCTTAATATTCCGATTGAGGACGCAAAAGCGATTTTGGAGAGGCTCGGTTTCACCTGTTCGCTTCAGGATGGCGTGCTGACCGCAGTTACTCCTTCGAATCGAACCGATGTCGAAACCGGTACTGTTGGCAAGGCGAATTTGATTGAAGAAGTCAGTCGTATTTATGGCTACAACCGCATTCCAACCGTACGTTTGTCTGGCGAACTTCCTCCGCAATTGGGTGACCGGCGGGTTGGGTTTGAAGAAACAGTACGCGATACTCTGGTGTCGATCGGGCTTCAAGATACGCTTGCCTATCGGCTGACCTCCATTCAACGCGAAGAGCGGGTCTTGCCCAGCGCGCTGGCTGATAATGGGCTGGATTATGTGCGCATAGCCAATCCTATTTCACCTGAACGAACGGTCATGCGTCGCAGTGGGCTGGCAACCATGTTTGAACTGCTCGAACGAAATTATCGTAATGCCGATGGATTGAGTTATTTTGAAATCGGACCCGTTTTCATTCCGGTTGAAGGACAAACATTGCCCGATGAACCGCATCGTCTGACCATTGGGTTGTGGGGCAAGAAACGAGAGACGGGTTGGTCTGGTGAGAAACCTGGCGAATATGGCTTTTTCGACCTGAAAGGCATTTTGGAAGCTTTGTTCCAGGGGCTGCACCTTGAAGATATTGTCTTTGATGGTTCCAGAGAAATCCCAACCTTCCATCCCGGCAAATCAGCCCGGTTGATGGCAGGCGGAATTGAAATTGGTGTGATGGGTGAAGTTCATCCATTGGTCAGGCAGAATTATGACTTTGCCGAAGGTCCTGTCCTGGCAGCAGAGCTTTATCTGGACCAGATGATGGCGCTTGTGGACAAGGGCTTCAAGGTAAATTCGATCTCGAGCTTCCCGGCAATGGTGGAAGATATCGCCTTGATCGTAGATGAGGACATCTCCGCCAGTCGGGTGGAGGAATTGATCTGGAGAGCGGGAGGTAAACTGCTGAAGGGTGTAGAGCTGTTTGACCTCTTCCGCGGTGAGAAAATTGGGGCTGGTAAGAAGAGCCTCGCCTACCAATTGACTTACCAGGCATTCGATCGCACCTTGAGCGTTGCCGACGCGGCTGGAATTCGCAAGAA
>DOEX01000050.1 GCA_003532515.1 Anaerolineaceae bacterium
CCTGAAATCAAGGAAATGGCTACCTTTGTAACCGATATGTTCAATGAAGGCAGCCTGGTTCGCCCTGCCGATATCAGTGCAAGCTGGTGCGGTGAAGCGATTGGCAAGGAACTGGTTGCCATGACTTTGGAAGGTGGCTGGATGGTGAATTCCATGAATCTGGATTACCCCGATGTGGTCTGGAAGACAGTCCTGGTGCCGAGCGGACCTGAAACCCGCGCAGACGTGATCTTCACCAACGGTATTGGTGTGAATGCTGCCACGAAATACCCCATGGCTGCTGCTGCATTTGCGATCTATGTCACTGGAAGTGAAAACCAGGGCGAGATCGTCAAGACCGGCTTTGCCTACAGCACTCATCCTGATCAGATCGACCTGATCGGCAATGTCAATGACAAAGCTATCGCCGAGGGTGGACTTTTACCCGATACACTGGTCGCCTACTGGGGACCTTATACCAGCAAAGTAAATGATGCTGTGTCAAAGGCTCTGGAACGTATTTGGCTAGGGGATCAAACCGTGGATGAAGCTTTTGTGCAAGCTCAAGCTGAAGCGACGACTGCTTTAAGCGGTCAGTAAATCAATTTTTCACCTGGATCTGACGGGTACTCTTGATTGGGTACCCGCCAGATCACCTTATTTCATTATAACGTATCCGTGTAAGGCGAGGAGGTGTGTCATGCAGCCCAAGATTAAAGCCCCTAAAAAGAGCGGAAGAATCATGGCGGGTGTCCTTGCGTTTGTTGCGGTGGTAATCCTCATAATGAGCGTTGCGATATTAAATGCACCTACCAAGGGCGGGCCAAAGGTCATGGAAACCATGGGGACATATTTGGCTGAAGTGAAACGAACGGCGATACCCTTTCTGGTGGCAGTGGGGGTGGGCGCAGCTATCATTGGAATTATCGCTGCAATCAATGTCTACCGGGTTTGGTCGAATAGAAAAAAAAGAAGCACAATGCAGGCTGCCTATTCCTTCCTGGCACCCTATATTTTAGTGACCGCGCTTTTTACGGTTGGCGTGATCCTATTTGCTTTTTACATTTCATTTAATAAATATGATATTTTTACCGAACCTGTTTGGATCGGTTTGGATAATTACAAAAAAGCTTTTATGGGTTTTACCGATTCAACCCAAAAAGATTTTGTGCAGGCATTATATAACGTTGGCTGGTATTCTCTCATTGTCGTGCCTACACAAACCGCTCTCGCAATAGGGCTGGCTGTTCTCTTGAATTCACGTATCAAAATGAGAAATTTCTTCAGGACGATCTTTTATGCTCCTAGTGTAACTTCCTCTGTTGTAATCACGTTGATCTTTGTCTGGCTTTATTTAAAGGGTGGTTTTCTGAACGGCTTTTTAACCAGGGTACTAACCCCTCTTGGTATCACTTATGACCCGATCAACTGGTTGGGTGATCCGCGCGGGTTATTTCAGCTATTTGGATTCGAGATCAAATCTGCCCAATGGTATCTAAGAGGTCCGAGCATTGCCTGGATGGCGATCATGTTCCAGAACATTTTCACCACCGCACCCACCTTCATGATCATGTTCCTGGCTGGGTTGCAGGATATTAACCCGGTGCTCTATGAAGCGGCTGCCATTGATGGAGCCAGCGGTTGGCAGCAATTCACAAAAATTACTTTACCTCTACTACGTCCAATTATTTTGCTTGTCATCGTTCTGGGTACGATCGGTACATTGCAGGTGTTCGATCAGGTTTACTTGGCTACCCAGGGTGGACCGCTGGGCACATCCCTCACCCCGGTCTACTTGATCTTCCGCGAAGCTATGGGATCACAAGGTCCGATCAATATGGGTTACGCATCGGCACTGGCTTTCATTCTGGCTTTGATCATATTCTTGCTTACGTTCATCCAGCGGCGTGTGTTGGAACACGGCACAGAAAGATACTAGGAGGTAGAAAATGGTTGGGGAATCAATGAAAACCAAAAAAAGAAAAGCACAGAGAACTCCTGGTTATTACATTTCACTTGTGCTGCGATATTTAGTGCTGATCTTGATCGCTGCCATATCCATTACCCCATTCTTTCTGGCTACCCTGGGAACATTTAAAACCAACGCGGAGATCATTGCATATCCACCAAAAGTAATGCCGGAGAACTGGTTGTACGAGAACTGGACAAAAGTCTGGAACACCGATATTGGCAGCGGTGGAACATTCCCACGTTGGCTGTTCAATACCGCTTTTCTATCTGTTACGGTGGCGTCTTTGCAGGTGATCTGCTGCTCCATGGCTGCCTATGCTTTTGCCCGTTTGGATTTTCCGGGAAAGAATACTACCTTTAATTTCATGCTGGCGACCATGATGATCCCAGGAGCGGTCACACTCATCCCGGCTTATGTATTGATGACTAAACTGCAGCTAATCAATTCCTTCTGGTCCTTGATCTTGCCCGGGCTGGTCAGCGCAGGGAGTATTTTCACCCTCACCTCCTTCTTCCGGTCCATTCCGATTGACCTGGAAGAAGCCGCTAGAATCGATGGTGCCACCTATATGCAGATTTTCAGGACCGTGATTCTGCCGCTGGCAAGACCGGCGATCCTAACGGTTTTGATCTTGCAGTTCCAGTCGATGTGGAATTCGTTTATGCAGCCTTTGCTCTACTTGAATTCACCCGATAAATATGTTCTGAACGTTGCCTTAAGCATCTTTCAGCAACAGTATAAATCTCAATGGAACCTGACTTTGGTCGGTGCCATGTTCAACGCAATTCCAATCTTGATCTTGTTCTTCATCTTCAGCAGGTATTACATTGAAGGTGTTGCATACGCAGGAATCAAGGGATAAACAGGATCGATCGGTGATAAAAAAGATACCCTCCATCTATCGCCGTTCCCTTAAGGAAATATGGGAGGACCTGTGGACAATGCTGGTGGTGAATTCTCTATGGATAATCGCCAACTTGCTGATCATACCGGGTCCTCCTGCTACGATTGCATTACATGCTTACGCTAACCGGATTGTCCATGGCGAAGTGACTGATCACAGTAACTTCTGGCAAGCCTTTAAAAAATCTTGGGGGGTGGGTTGGCGCTGGGGCGTGGTCAACCTGATAGTGGTGGGCTTACTGGGAATCAATTATTATCTCGTCAGCAATGCATTGGATGTCGACCTTGGGTCATTCCTGCAGGGGCTCTACATTGCAGTCGGGCTGGGCTGGTTTTTGCTTCAATTTTTTGCACTGCCCTTTCTATTTGAACAAGAGCAGATGAAAGTTGGTCAGGCGCTGCGTAACAGTGCCTTGATGATCGGTAGAAATCTAGGCTTCTCGTTTTTATTAGGTTTGTCCTTATTGTTTTTCTTAGTTCTGACGACACTAACTTTTGCGCTTAGTATCATGTATGGCGCTGTTTTTCTGGCTTTGGCTGGAAATTTCACGGTCAATGACCAACTGGCACCGATCAGAGCTGTTAAAGACATTCCACCTACTCATAACTTATAAATTGAAAGTAACTATTTAATGGAATTGATCAGACATTCAACCAACCCTATCCTTTTACCGGATCCCACTTCAACTTGGGAGACCTACAACGTATTTAACCCAGCCGTGGTCTACCACCAGGGCGCTTTTCACATGCTCTACCGGGCACAAGGGCTAGATTGGGTCAGCCGTCTCGGCTATGCCCATTCAACCGATGGTATCCACTTTACACGTAATTCCGAACCGGTGTTCTCTCCGCAAGATGATTTTGACGCAAGAGGCATCGAAGACCCCCGAATTACTGAGATCGAAGGGGTTTTCTATATGGCTTACACTGCCTACGGCAACAGACCCCAACCCAGTTTTCCCCCCACTCACCTGGGCGGTAGTGTCACCCCCATGTTTGCCAAAAGCACCAACCTGCGTGACTGGGAACGCATCGGTCCGCTGGTGGTAGGCGAAGACAACAAGGACCATGTTCTTTTCCCCGAAAAGATTGACAGAAAGTTTGTGATCCTGCACCGCCGCCCTCCACAGGTCTGGTTGGCGCGCTCGGAAGACCTGCTTACCTGGCCGGAAGAAGACATGCAGCCCATTTACGGTCCCCGCCCGGAGA
>DOEX01000030.1:0-1262 GCA_003532515.1 Anaerolineaceae bacterium
CGATGAGAAAGAGGGCAGCTCCCATGATGGTACCCATCGGAAGGGTTAGCACCCGCCCGATCTGGAGCCAGCTCAACAGGGCGGCAAAAACACCAAACCAGACAGCTTGGCGAATAACCACGTTGGGACCAGCTGGAGGGTTGGAGGGGAAACGGCGGCTGATGAACCAGGTCAGTGGCATAAACAAACCGGCTCCAAGTACGATCAGGCAAAAATAGAGCAGCCAACGGGGACCAACCGTCGGTAAAGTGCGGGTGAGCGTGAGATAAAGCCCCCCACCGCCCAGGGCAATCAGGATCAAGATCGCGGGGAGGTAGTAGGAAAAGGGTTGTGGGCTGGTTTCTCGTTGCATAGGCAAATTATACATTATAAAGACGCTTGTAAAAGTTATTGGATAAATTGTGCCCGCTGTTATTCAGTAAGAATATTCAGGCACGCCCGAACCCTGAGGATTAAGTTTTATGGACGTAGACTGTGATAAACTTTTTCTCAAGGAAGCGACTCCTGACGAATAATTACGCCTCGACTGAGGCGTCTTTTAACCAACTGCGAGGGACAATGGACATAAATTTAACTACAAAGAAAAATGCCTACCTGGATGCTTTAGACAAGCGAGTATTGGTTTTCGATGGCGCCATGGGCACCACGCTCCAATCCCGCAACCTGAGCGCCGAAGACTATGGCGGAGTTAACCTTGAAGGATGTAATGATGCTCTTGTCCTTTTCAACCCCCAGGTTGTGTTGGACGTTCATCGTTCTTTCCTGCAGGTTGGGGCAGATGTGATTGAGACAGATACTTTTCGTTCCAATCGTTTGACCCTGGCTGATTACGGCTTGCAGGACCGCGTGATTGAGCTAAATCAAAAAGCCGCCAGACTTGCCCGCCAGGCTGCTGACGAACACTTCAGTCTTGAAAAGCCACGCTTTGTTGCCGGTTCGATGGGTCCTTCCGGGAAATTGATCTCAACGAGCGATCCTGAGATGTCCGATATCAGCTTCGATGAGCTGAAAGATGTCTTTCGTGAACAGGCTGTTGGTCTGATCCGGGGTGGGGTGGACTTGCTTCTGATCGAAACTTCCAACGATATTTTGGAGGTCAAGGCAGCAATCAATGGTATCTGGGAAGCTTTCAGAGAGGAACAGCGCTGGCTGCCCATCCAGGCGCAGGTCACCTTGGACGTGAATGGAAAAATGCTGTTGGGCACTGATATCACGGCTGTCGTCGCTATTTTGGAAGGATTGGGCGTGAATGTGATTGGACT
>DOEX01000030.1:1285-8194 GCA_003532515.1 Anaerolineaceae bacterium
ACCAACTGGGGGAATATGTCCAGAAACTTGGTGTGCGCATAGTAGGCGGCTGTTGTGGGACACGCCCCGACCATATAGCAGCTTTATCTGAAAAGATCACGAAAATTAACGCTCTTGAAGCTGAATCCGACGCTAAGGCGATGCTCTCATCTGCTGTCCAGGCAGTTGAAATTGAACAGATACCTGCACCTTTTATCATCGGTGAGCGAATGAATGCCCAGGGTTCAAAAGCCTTCAAACGGCTGCTCCTGGCTGAAGATTTAGACGCGATTATGCAAGTCGCGCGCGATCAGTTGGATTTCGGCGCGCATGGGCTGGACATCAGCGTAGCCACAACCGAACGCAGCGATGAAGCCGAACTGATGCGAACGATTGTCAAACGCCTTTCACTGGAAGTGCCCGTACCCCTGGTGATCGACACCACAGAGGTTTCGGTTGCTGAAGCAGCCTTACAAACCGCGCCAGGACGCAGCCTGATCAACTCTACCAACCTTGAATCCGGCGAAGAAAAAGCCGGCAAGATGTTCACGCTTGCCCGGAAATACAGCGCGGCGGTAATGTGCCTGACCATCGATGAGGAAGGCATGGCAAAGACAGCTGAAAGAAAACTGGAAATCGCACGCAGAATGCACGACCTGGCAGTCCAGGACTACAATTTGCGACCTGAAGATTTGGTTTTTGACCCTCTTACCTTTACCCTGGCAACCGGAGAGGAAATTTGGCGGGAAAGCGCAGTCGAGACTCTCAAAGGTCTAAGGGCGATCAAAACGGAATTACCTGGCGTCCATACCTGCCTGGGAGTGAGCAATATTTCTTTTGGGCTCGCTCAACCTGCCCGTAAACTAATCAATAGTGTGTTCCTGCACCATGCCGTTGAACATGGATTGGATATGGCAATTGTCAATCCTGCCCACATTCGTCCGTATGGTGAAATACCTGCAGAGGAAAAGGAACTTGCTGAAAACTTGATTTTTAACCGCTCTGCGGATGCCCTTGAAAAGCTGGTCACCTGGTTCGAAAGTCACGCTGAGGGTGATAGCGAAGGGATTGTGAAAAAAGATCCATTTGAAGGTCTGAATACGCGTGAGCGGCTCTTTCAGCGCGTCTTGCTACGACAGAAAAACGGACTCGAGGAAGACATCGATCTGATGCTTTTCGAAAGCGACCTTCCAAAAGGTGAAGCTGCTGTTGGCATCTTAAACCAGGTTCTCCTGCCTGCCATGAAAGAAGTTGGTGATCGTTTTGGTTCGGGTGAGTTGATCCTGCCTTTTGTGTTGCAGTCTGCTGAGGTGATGAAGAAAGCTGTCACCCACCTCGAACAACACCTGGAAAAGCAAACCGGGTCGAGCAAAGGTAAAATCGTGTTGGCAACAGTCTATGGGGATGTTCATGACATTGGCAAAAACCTGGTGAAGACGATTTTGTCCAACAATGGCTATGATGTGGTTGACCTGGGTAAACAAGTGCCAGCGGAAGAGATCATCAGCCGTGCCGTGGAAGAAAAAGCGGACGCTGTCGGACTGAGCGCGCTGTTAGTGTCAACCAGCAAGCAGATGTCTTTGATCGCTATCGAGTTTCACCGTCGCGGTATTGATATGCCGATTCTGATCGGTGGTGCCGCCATTAATCCTCAGTTTGCGGAAAGAATTGCAGACATGGCAGAATCGGGACCGTACAAAGCGGGCATTTTCTATTGTAAGGATGCCTTTGAAGGCTTAAACGTGATGGACCAACTGGTTGACCCCCAAAAGAGAGAATCTTTGAGTCGGGATAACAAAGGTACTTCCGCTGTGACACATCAGGCCGCTAAAAAGAAGCCTGACCTTTCTGTTCAGGGTCGCAGCGTCCCTCCGGCGGAGGTCATTCCCAGCGTGGAGCCTTTAGGCATCCGTCTTGAGAAAGAGCTGCCCTTCGATGACGTGGCTAAGCTGATCAGTCTGACTGAATTGTATCGGCTCTCTTGGGGGGCAAAGCAGGTGCGAGGCCAGGAATGGCAAGATCTGAAAGCTGAGTTCGACCAGAGGCGTGAGCATATGCTTGCAGAAGCAAAGAAAGAGGGCTGGATCCAGCCGCAGGCGGTTTATGGCTACTTCCCTGTCTGGGCGGATGGTAATGACCTGGTGGTTTATGACTCGCTTCACAGCAATACAATTCACCCCGTTGAACTGACGCGGCTGAACTTCCCCCGTCAAAGTAGCGGCGAAGGCTTATGCCTTGCTGACTATTTCCTGCCGGTTGGCAGTTCACGGTTTGATATATTGCCCCTTCAGGTCGTTACTGTTGGCAGAAGAGCCACAGAGCGATTCGAAGAACTTGACAGGCAAGGTCAATATTCTGAGGGTTACTTCCTGCATGGTCTTGCGGTTCAGATGGCTGAAGCCAGCGCGGTGTATGTGCACCTAAAAATCCGCAAGGAATTGGGCATAGGGACAGACCAGGGTTTTCGTTATTCCTGGGGTTATCCGGCGCTGCCATGGTTAAGAGAGCACCGTAAGGTGTTTGATTTGCTGCCTGTTGAGAAGGAACTGGAGATGAGCCTGACCTCTGCCTGGCAGCTGGTGCCTGAACAGTCCACTGCGGCGATGGTGGTTCACCACTCGCTGGCGAAACCCTTTGATGCGGGTGTTAGCCGAATGGAATTGCTGCTCGGGGAGTAGGTTGATTTGTTGTTTTGATCAAGCCGTTATCCTCGCTTAGCATAGGTTCTGACCGTCGGTCTCCAATGACGGGACAATTGCCACATAATTCTTTCGTAGCCGTTCCCAAAAAAAAATTGCAGATTTTGGATTATTGCCGGATTGGAATGGGATGTACGAATAATTTATCTCAAACGTCTCGTCTCCTCCAATCTCGCCTTACTAAAAAACACAACAACAAACGTTTGAGGCGAATCTCATCTACACCAACATGATGACCCACCTTTCCGATGGGGTAGAATTGTTGTGTTCAGGATGTTGATATGAAAATTAAACAACTGGTATCTCTTCTGTTTATCTCGCTTACGCTTGTTTTGGCAGCCTGCGTTCCAATGAGCCCGGATGGTCTGACCACTGGTCAACAAACCGCCATTGCCGGGACTGTTACCGCCGTGATCGAACAAGAACGCGCAAAAGCATCTCAAACAGGCACACAAATCCTGCCGTCACAGACCGCAACGCTTACTGCCACTTCAGTAGAGGTAACCGCAACTCCTGGAAATACATCAACACCAACCAAGGCACCCCCATCACAAGAAGTGATAGGTCCTGATACTTACCCTGAAGGTGTGAATCCATTGACTGGGCTTAAGGTGGCAGACCCCACACTTCTAAACCGCAGACCAGTGATCATGAAGGTTTCCAATCACCTGATCGATTACCAACCGCATTGGGGACTTTCCTCAGCGGATATCGTGTTTGATTACTATATCGGCTGGGGAAGTGATCGCTATGCTGCACTTTACTATGGACAAGATTCCAGCAAAATCGGACCAATGCGTTCCATCAGGCGGGTCGACGGTCACCTTGGCAGTCTCTACCAGGCGGTTTTCGGTTCGACCGGCGGGGACAAGGAAGATGTTTTGCCTTACATCGATGCTTACATCCGTGGTCGCTATTTTTTGGACAAATACCTGTGCCCGGGTGTCTGTGATGATGGGCGCAATTATGTTTACAGTGTTTTCGGTGACTCCGCGGCACTCTCCAATTATTTCAATTACCTTGGTTATGGCAACGACGACCCCGATCTGAGCGGGATGGCTTTTTCTGAGACGCCGCCTTCCAATGCTGAGGCTGGTTCAAGTGTATGGATCATCTGGACTGATGTTAGCATGGCGCATTGGATCTACAACACCGATACGGGCAAATATCACAACTGGACTATTGACGAGAGCACTTATTACTCCTATCAGCCCCTTATCGACCAGAATACTGGTGAGCAGCTGAGTTTTTCGAATGTCATCGTTTTGAAGGCGCCCTATACTGAAATTAAGGGCACACTCCATAATATTGACCTTATTGGAAACTCAACCGGATACGAGGCGAAAGTCTTCCGCGATGGTCAGGCTTACGAAATTTTTTGGAAAACACCCCAGGGCGACAAGCCAATCCAATTCGTCGATGCCCAGGGGAATCCCTTTCACCTCAAACCGGGTAACACCTGGATCACTATCTTCGGGTTGACCTCACCTTCAGTTGTCGAAAACGGCGACTGGAGTATCACCTTTAATATGCCCTGATATGCGCACATTAATCATTTCAGATATCCATGCCAACTTGAATGCCCTTGAAGCCGTACTTCAGGCAGCCGGCGAGATCGATCAGGTATGGTTTTTAGGCGATGTTGTCGGTTATGGACCTGATCCCAATGAGTGTATTGAGTTGCTCCGTTCCCAGCCCAATTTGCAGGCACTAATGGGCAACCACGACGCCGCGCTGATGGATTTCATTTCGATTGAACGTTTCAACTACGAAGCCGCAGAGGCTATCCGGGTACAGGCTGGCATGATTAGCCATGAAAGCCGGGATTTTTTGGAGTTACTACGCTTAAAGCTCGAAATAGATGAACTGACATTAGTTCACGGCAGCCCGCGCAACCCGATTTGGGAATACATCCTTGGTGCCACAACTGCAAAAGCGAACTTTGATGACTTTTCAACCCAGGGTTGTTTGATCGGTCATACCCACGTTCCGTCAGTTTTCATTCTGAACGAGACTGGAGTCGTTCAAATGCTGCTTCCTGAGAATGGAGACCGTTGGCAACCAAATGGCCGCTTCATCCTTAACCCAGGCTCCGTCGGTCAACCACGAAATTTTGACCCAAGGGCAGCTTTTGTGATTTGGGATGATGAAGACGAAACTTTTCTTTTCAAACGCATCACATATGACATTGAATCAGTGACTAAACGAATAATGCAATTAGGAATCCCGAAACGTCAAGCCACACGTCTTTGGTTGGGCACTTAAGATCGTTTTCGTTACTTGGAATGTTGATTGAGGGGAACTTTTCACAATAGGCAGCGTCCTATGAGTGAGAAAAATTTTCGTGAATGGAGAAAAATGAAGAAGAAACTGCTTTACCTAAGCTTTATTTTGTTACTTGCTTTAAGCGCGTGCGCTAAATCAGCTTCCCAGGATGTTGTTTCACCGGAAATGCCTGCAAATATGGATTGGGGCTACGGTGTCCCTGCGCCTGAAGAAGCACCTATGCTTGAACCTGAGACTGCAGCTGGTATCGACAAGGGCCAGGAACGTATGGTTATCCAAACAGCTTACTTGCGGGTCTCTGTGGCTGACACAGTCGTAGCAATGCAACAAACATCTGACCTCGCTAAACAATTGGGCGGCTATGTGGTCAGCACCAATCGTTACACCGAGACCACGTATAACAATGTATCCTACGCTCACACTTCTGTTGTGATTCGCGTTCCAACTGAAAAGCTGGAACAGGCGATGGAAGCGGTGCGGCAGCTTTCTGCCAATGGGAAAGATGGGATCCTCTCTGAGAGTTTGTCGGGTCAGGATGTTACTTCTGATTTTGTTGATTCGTCCAGCCGCTTGCGCAACCTGAAAGCGGCGGAGGAACAGTTGATGGTCCTGATGGAGAACACCGAAGACCTGGAAGCGACTATGAGCGTTTTCCGTGAGTTGACAAATATTCGCAGCCAGATTGAAGTGCTTGAAGGGCACATTAAATATTTGCAGGAGTCTTCCGACCTCTCTGCTCTCTCGGTTGATTTTGTGGCTGAAGCCTCCTTGCAGCCGATCGAGATCGGCGGATGGAAGCCCCAGGGTGTGGTTAAGGAATCTATAGAGCGTCTGGTTCGCACCTTCCAGGACGTGGTCGATTTCCTGATCCGCTTTGGCATCACCTGCCTGCCTTTCCTGATCCCGCTGGGAGTTGGTGTTTACTTCCTGGTGCGCGCAATCCGCAAGTCTACTGCCAAACGCCGGGCAGATAAAGCGGACGCCGTGGTTGAAGTCAAGGAAGCGACTGAGATAAAAGAATAATTTTGAATAGTAAGTATGAACAAAAAGGAACTGGCTCGCCAGTTCCTTTTTGGTTGCTTTGTAGGGAATGTAGTTTGCCCCCTCTCACCGTTGGTAGGTTTACAGAGGGGTGTGCCAGTGTTTTAAGGCCTGGGGTACAAAAAGCCGCCAGCCGACTGGCCTTTAGATGCTGGAGGTACTGACAGGTGCCGGGAAATTGTGGTTAGGTAAGGTTGAGAGGAAAATGATTCAGGATTTACTGAAAATTGCAATCAGGGGTTGGAAAGAGCAGTCATGCTTTCCCCCAGACATTCAGTATGTCTTCGAAGGGGATTGGTCCTTCACGCAAAAGCAGCGGTTCTCGCGATTGGCAATCGACAATCGTTGAGGCTTTTCCTCCTGGAAGTTTTCCGCCATCAAGGATCAATGCCACCCGACCGTTGAGCTGCGCGTAGACTTCCTCAGCCGTAGAGGGGTTTGGACCTCCAGATATATTGGCGCTGGTGACTGCCAGCGGTCCGCTCTGCTGTAGGAGGCTTAATGTAAATGGATGGTCGGGCATGCGTACAGCCAAACCAGGGTAGGGGCTGAGTGAAGGTGGCAGCCCACCTTTTTTGGGCAGCACCAGTGTTAGCGGTCCGGGCCAAAAAGCATGCATCAAAGCTAGCACCTCCGGTTTGATTAGGGAAGCCAGGCCACTGAGTTGATCCAGGCTCCCAACCAAAACCGGAATGGCTTTCTCTTCCGGGCGCTGTTTGGCGGCGAAAATCTTTTGAAGGCTGTTTTCGTTGATCTGCCCTGCCAAACCATAAAGGGTGTCTGTTGGGAAAACGATCAACTTTTCTGCTGCTAAAACAGCCAGCGCCAAGGGGATGGCATGGGGGTCATCGATGGGAAGGATTTGGGTTTGAAGTTCGCTCATTTCAACTCAATTCTAACCATC
>DOEX01000177.1 GCA_003532515.1 Anaerolineaceae bacterium
GAGAGATCTTCTTCTGCCACCGGTAGATGAGGAAATTGCCAATCGCATAGAAGTAGCCGGTAACCGGGCTATCCTTGCAGGTTTATCTGCAGGATTGTTCATGTCAATGTTTATGGCCTTAACCCTTTTACGTCCAATTGGAGTAACGATCGACGCGGTCAAAAAGATCTCTCAAGGTGAATTAGGTTTACGTGTTCCGCTTGAGCCCTACCATGACATGGCTGAACTTGGTGAAGCGGTTAACAACATGGCAGCTGACCTTGAAAAAAATCAGCGGGTTCAAAAATTGATGATCATGGATATCACTCATGACCTGCGCACGCCGCTAAGTGTCCAAAAAGCTACAATCGAAGCCTTCGAAGACAAGGTTTATCAGTTTAATGAAGAAGGGCTTGCCGTTCTTAAAAATCAAAATAGCCAGTTGATCCACCTGGTGGAAGACCTGCGTTTGCTCACACTTTCGGATGCGGAAGCTTTTATAGTACGGAAAGAACAGGTGGAATTACAGGGCTATATTCAGGGGATTTTAAATAGTTTTGAAAGCATTTTTACCAAAAAAGACCTCCGGGTCGTCTTTAACCCTAATAAAGACGCTCACTTTATTGACATTGACCCACATCTCATGCAGAGGGTTTTTGAAAACCTGCTTCAAAATGCCTACCAACACTCGCCTGAAGGGGGTGAGATAAGCGTAAAAATATTACGAATGATCAACCGTGCTGAAATCATAATTGCAGACCATGGGCCGGGTATCCCCGAGAGTAAACTGGAAACAATTTTCGACCGCTATTACCGGGCTAAGCCTTCCACAGAAGGAATGTCAGAAGGGTTAGGGCTTGGACTGACCATCTCAAGGCGCATCGTTGAAGCCCATGGGGGCAAATTGTATGCTCGTAATTCTCTCCAAAAAGGCGCGGAATTCGTGCTCGAATTACCTTATTCCACCTAAACTGAAAAAGGGGGGTGATATCAATTCTAGTCGGGTGGATGGTTGGTATAATTCATCATCACTTAGAAAACACTTGGAGAAACAATGCTTAAATTACGCGTCATGACTCTCAACCTCGGTGGTGGTGTGAAGAATTTCACTGGATCGCCGGAGAAATCAACAGGAAAAGCCCAGGTATTGGCAGAGCTGATCAACGAAATCAATCCCGATTTTCTGGGAGTACAGGAAGTTGCTCAATATATTGATGCCGATGGTGGACTTCACAGCATGGTTGAGCGCCTGCGCCTTGATAGCAATTTTGATCATTACTACTATGGTGAGACGCTTTCTATGAAAAAACATATGCAAATCAAGAAAGACCTAATGATCAATGGTCTTTTCAATGACTGGTGGGATTGGTCAAAGGGTAATGCTGTTTTTTCTCATCTCCCTTTTGCCCGCTTAGGCAACCCATCCAAAGATGGTGTTCCGCGCAATGTGCCCATATTTACACCCTTAAGCTATGAAGGCTCCCGTGATACCGACCCTCGTTATGTTATCCTGACTCGTTTAAAACAAGAGCCTTACCCTTTTTTTATGAACCTACACCTGACCACGTTGGTTGGGGAAAGAGGCGATCACGTTTGGTCCGAGGTGGCGGATGCAGCCAGGCTGACGCGTTCACAGCAGATCAGCCGGGTGCTAGGTTTGGTTGAAGAGCACGTTCTTTTAGCGAACCAACCCCTGATCTTGATGGGTGATTTCAATGCTGAAGTGGAGGAGTATTCACTTAAAGATATGCTCGAGCGAGACCACCAGTTTGTCCACCTTGCTCCTGTGGAAAACATTCCAACGCATGTCAGTGCTGGTGCTGTTGATCATATTTTCTTCTTCCCTGCCAAACGACTGAAGAGCTTTGAAACTCACATCATCAACTCTGAGCTGGCACACAGCGTCTCTGATCATTTACCCGTTGTGGCAGATATCGTAATCGAATAAATTGAGAAACAGGAATAATCAATGACCTCAAATCGTTATTTTGGAACTGATGGGATTCGTGGCACTTTTGGCGAAGAACCAATGACGCCCGAGTTTGTTTACAGGCTTGGACTGGCTGCTGGTCAGGCACTGAGCATTGAAAATGGGAAACCGGCTGTATTTGTGATTGGCAGAGACACGCGCACATCAGGTCCTGTTCTGCAGCGTGCCCTGGCAACTGGTTTGCGGGAAAGCGGTTCACGTGTTTTAGACCTGGGCATCATCCCGACACCAGGCATTGCTTATCTGACCCATTTTGTTGGCGCAACCGCAGGCGCAGTCATCTCCGCTTCCCACAACCCTGCACCCGAAAATGGAATCAAGTTCCTTAATAGCGAGGGTATGAAGTTGTCCAAGGAGCAAGAGGAGGCAATCGAGTCTACCCTGATGACAATTAGTGTGGAGAGGTCGGAATTCGATGATGAGTGCCTTGGTGAAGCCAGCCCCCACCTTTTCCAGACTTATCTTCAAGATTTGTGCGAGAGCGTTCCAGGATTGGAACTGAGTAACCTGACTATTCTGATGGACTGCGCCAATGGTGCAGCTTGGAATGCGGGACCCGAGGTTTTTCGCCGGTTGGGTGCAAACCTGGTAGCAATCCACACTGAAAATGATGGCATCCATATCAATGTCGACTCCGGTTCAGAATTTATGCGGTCGAAACCTGCACTTGTAGCTTCGAGATTGGCTGAAGAAAAAGCAGACCTGGCAATTGCCTTTGACGGCGATACCGACCGGGTCATTTTGATGGATGAGCTGGGCACCCTGATTGATGGCGACCACATGCTTGCCTTGCTGGCAGAAGAACTGCACGCGCAGGACCGGCTTTTGGGGGATGCTTTGGTCACCACGGTCATGGCGAATGGCGCTTTGAGGCAATTTGCAGATCAAAAAGGTTTTACCCTATTGCAAACCCCGGTTGGAGATAAATATGTGACCGAGGAGTTGGTAACTCTTTCTGAACAACACAAAGCTGACGGCAAGCTTGGGCTGGGCGGCGAGCAAAGTGGTCATATCATCCTCCTGGATGAAAACCATCGTACCGGGGATGGCATACGTACTGCTCTGTTTATTCTGAACATGCTAAGTGAGACACCCGGGCAAACCCTTTCACAGTTGGCAAAGCGCATCGAAAAGTTTAACCAGGTAGTGGCGTCGTGTAATGTTGCTTCGAAGATCGATTTAGCCACATTGCCTGGATTTCAAGAGCGGCTTGAGCGTATGCAAGAAGAATTACCAGGGCTGGTACAGTGGAACTCACGCTATTCCGGTACAGAACCAAAATATCGCCTGATGCTTGAAGCAGATCAGCGCAACACCGCACAGGACGTTGCCAGGGTTGCCTGGGAGATCTGCGATTTGATCCAGGAACTAACGAACACTCCACCTGGTGCAAAAATTGAAGTTCTGAATGTCAGCCAGGGCGGCTTGATGCCAAGACCATAAATTATTGCAATTTCGAGGAGACACACGCTAATGACCCAATCTACACAAACCTACAAATCTCAGCTCCCTTTTGAGTTCAATCGTTTCAACCGTGACCTGTTGGTAGCAGACCGCCCCGAAACATGGCAATCAGCCATTTCCGCTATGTCTGTTTTCCTGGATGGGGTAAAAGAACTGTTGTTAACAGAACCCGACCTGGTTGGAAATGACCTGGTCTTGTCTTCCAGAATCTTTAGCCTGCTGTTGACTGTAGCCGCAACCGGCACCCAGGGTAGATTGGAACTTTACAAGGGAAAAGACGAGAAAAGCCTTGCATATCAAACTCAGATAGAAGAGGAATACATTCCTCTTTCTGGTGATTTGCGACGTAAATCGATCGAGATGGCGAAATTCTACCTTCAGAACCCAGTCTTCGATTCCTTGAGAGAAGCAATTAATTGGGAAATTGAACCCTTGCTGGACAGTATGAATGACCAGCACGACCCTGACCGCTATATGCCTTACCGCGTGATCCAGATTGGCAATATCTTTGAGCGATTTTATGCCTTCCGTTTACGAACGGCTGACCCGCTTCTACTGGGGTTGGCTGGCAAAAAAGGACTTTTACGCGAGATTTATGACCGGAAATACCTGCGCTTTGGCACTTCGGGTGTAAGGGGACGCTGGGGTAATGATTTCACTGAAACACGTGCCCGGCAGGTGGTTCAGGCAGTTTGTGACTTCATGAATAACAAGAATGTTCCCGCATTTGTGGGAGCTGAAGACCTCTCTGGCAGAATTGTGGTTTTAGGGCACGACACCCGCCGAAACTCGGATGTGGTTACCCGCTGGGCGGCCGAAACCTGCCTGGCAAATGGTTTCCGCCTTCAGATTGGTGACCGGGATGTGCCAACGCCTGCTCTGGCGTATTACGAGACCGAAGTAGTGCCCAAGGATGACATTGCAGGTCTTATCATCGCAACTGCCAGCCATAACCCCCCGGAATGGCAGGGCATCAAATTTAACCCGCGCCTGGGCTACCCGGCACCAACCAATGTGACTGATTTTATTGCATTCCGAATCAATGAGTTGCAACTGGTCGATGAAGCTGGCGGGCGCACTGAGGTGGAAGACGCCCGTGCACGCGGTTTGGTGCAGGGTTTTGACCCCCTGGATAGCTATGTGGACTGGATCAAAAACAATGGCAATGGCAACGCCCGGATTCCAATCGACTTTGACCGAATCAGACGTTTCTTTGCAGATAAATCCATCGTCATTGACGAAATGCACGGGTCCGGACGCGGTTATCTGACCCGCCTGGTGGGTGAAGCTGGGATTCGTTACACGGTTGTGCATGCCGAAGTTGACCCAGACCTTGGCGGGCAGGATTATGCCAACCCTGAAGAGCCTTTCAACTGGCTGCTCAAAAAGACCGTTGTCGAAACCGGTGCCCAGGTGGGGATGGGTATGGATACCGATGCCGATCGCTATGGCATTGTTGATAAAGGAGGGGTCTATTTCCGCCCGAACCAAATTTTACCCATGTTGATCCGCTATTTGGGCGTCGACCGCGGACTGGCAGGGAGGGTAATTGCCACGCAGACCGGATCCCCGCTGATTGAAGTGCTGGCAGGTATGATCCCGGGTAACGAAGTCAACAAACCAGCTCCGGGAGCTTTACCGGGGTATATTGGTCAAAAAATCTACCAGGCTCGTCATGGTGATATTGCCACACGCGCCTTAAAAAATGCCTTTGCTGTACCGGTTGGAATTAAATACATTGAAGAAATACGACGCACTGACAATGCCTATAACAACTTGAAAGAACTACCGGAAGATTGGCGCGACCGCATTCTGATCGGTGGAGAGGAATCCAGCGGTCTGACGAGCCGTGGGCATGTGACCGACAAAGACGGACCCTGGGCGAACCTGTTGATCCTTGACATGCTGGCCTACTACGGAACGCGCGAAGAAAAACAGCTGAACAGCCTGCAGGAGATTTGGGAAGAATTGACCCATCTGCCAGGTTTGTGGTCATCCTTTGGCACATCGAAAGACCCTAGTTCCCATGCCGGACGCTCAGATGTGGACGCACCCCTGGAAGCAAAGGAAGCGTTTATTGACTACTACCTCGATATGCCAAGAAATTTGCCAGAAACCGATCTGGAAGTTGCCGGACTTAAGATTGATTACCTGGGAGGTATCCGCTATGAATTGGTAGAAATGCAACTTTCGGATGAGAATGGCAACGACCACTACTATTTGCGAATGCGTGCTTCGGGAACAGAGCCAATCAACCGGGTTTATATTGAGGCTGCTGATTTGCAGACTGGTCAACGTATGATGGCAGAAGTGCTTGGCAAGTTAGAGGATATCACCGCCAAGGTTCTGCGCGATGCCCATTCATCCTGGCACTTGGTGGATATGCTGGCACAGTCTCAACTAACCCAGCTAACTTTGGCGGCTGTGAAAGAAGCCATTGCAGAAAATGGGTGGGAAGTTGCTGAAATTGTTGGAAAGATCCAGCAAATGACCCAGTCACTCGAAAAACGCAATCGCAAAGTCATTGGAGCTTGGGAAAATGCGTTGGGAGACGAATAGCACGTTGTTGTTCTGAAAAAGGCGAACTGTCATTCGGAGCGACACATTCTGTCATTCTGAGTGAAGCGAAGAATCTTGTCGCTCATGGTCAAGATACTTCGCACTCGAAGAGTCCTGCGGAACTAAAGCTCAGGATGACAATGTAGCTAACCAAAATTGTTTTTAGCAGTAGATAGGTGGAACAATGGTCAGTCTTAATTCACTCGGGCAAGAATTTGAAGCATTAATGGATGAGGTTGATTTCTATTTTGACCGGGAAACAGAAAAGGTTGTTTTTGTCGACACTTATAATTACAATTTCGATGAAGATGACGAAGATGTATTTGATGGCGATGACGAAGATGATGATGAAGAGTCCGTTGATGAAGAATTTCTTTATAACCAAACTCTGAATCAACAGATCAAGACCGAGCCTGGTAGATTTGTTCAGCTTCCCAGTAAGTACGAGATAAACGAATGGCAGATCATGTCAGATTTTGTTGATGATAGGCCAGATGGGGAGCGGAAAGAAATCCTGCAGGATTCAATCCATGGCAAAGGCGCTTTTCGAATGTTCAGAAACATGATTGAGCGCTTCGACTTATTGGAAGATTGGTACAGATTTAAAGCTGCTGCCTATCGCGAAAAAGCCCGCGAATGGTGCGAAGAGAACGACATCGAATACACTGAATAGTCACAGATACGACTAAACGTAGAGGGGCTTGAGTCCATCTGCATTATATGGATGCCAACATACTTTAGAACCCAAGTCTTACCGGTTTAAAAAAATTGCTCATCGTTCATCTAGCCAA
>DOEX01000197.1:0-7280 GCA_003532515.1 Anaerolineaceae bacterium
TCTCCTTTGGTCAAGATGCCTACTAATTTGCCATCTTCGTCCAGAACAGGGAGCCGGCCTACTTTTGAATTGACAAAAACATTCAGAGCTTCAATGACTGGGTCTAAAGTCTTGATGGAAAAAACATCGCGAGTCATATAATCTGACACTTTCAGATCAATACGACCTTCCCGCAAGGATCTGATCAGATCTTCAATTGATAAAATGCCAACCAGATGATCATTTTCAGTGACAGGAGCACCTGAGATCCTTGCTTTTTGAAAGATATCCAGTGCAGATCTTATCGTCTGATCAGGAGTCAGACAAACTACGTTGGGCGTCATAACCTCTTCAATGCGCAACTCGTACGCAAGTTCTTCGGATCTGGTGATATTTTCTGCTTCTGCGTCAGTAATATCAAGAAGTTTTGAGGTCATTTTTCCTCGATGTCTTAGTGTTTTTACTCTTCGTCAAATGAATGATTCATGGGCTTTTCGAGACTGGGAAGCCCTGCAAGCATTAATTGACCGCTCAATTGATACAAACCCAGTGGGGAGGTGATGATTGGCATATCCAGATCCATTGCTAGAGAAATGGTCTCGGTAGCGGGATTTTTTCCTCTTACAAAGATGATCGCTTTAACGTCAGCAATGAGGGCAGTCCGTACCACCTGTGGGTTGCAAAGACCTGTAAGAAGCACTGCTTCAGGTTGTATTGATGCTAAGACATCACTCATAAGATCAGCTGCAAAAGCACCTTTCGCTTCGGCTTCTAAATTGACGCCTTCTGTCAACAGTGTACCTTCTGAGACTTCAAGGATGGTCTTTATATTCATCTATACCTCCATTAAAAAACTTTCTTTTGCTTAATTCTATCTTATAAATTTGCCCGTGTTATACTAATTTCATCAATACTACCTAAGGTTGCAAAAATGAAGGAAATTATCAGAAGTGTCAAAGGTACAAGGGATTTTTACCCAGATGAAATGGCAAGGCGAACCTGGTTGGTTGAGAAGCTAAAAAAGGCTTCCGAATCCTTTGGTTACCAACGTTATGAGGGTCCATGTCTTGAAACTATTGACTTGTATGCAGCAAAATCCGGCGAGGAGTTGGTCAAAGAACAAGCCTTTGTATTCGAAGACCGGGGAGGTGACCCGATCACACTGCGCCCTGAGTTGACGCCAACTCTGGCTCGCATGGTCGCAAGTCAGCAGAACCAGCTTGTTCTTCCATTACGGTGGTGGGCATTCGGACCTTTCTGGCGTTACGAGCGACCACAAAAAGGACGCACACGCGAGTTTTATCAGTGGAACATTGACCTTATCGGGAGTGATGCTATCCAGGTGGATGCTGAGTTGCTGGCAGTTGCTGCCAATTTCCTTAGACTCGTAGGTTTGAAAAGCGATATGGTCCAGATTTTGGTGAATGATCGCCGATTGATGGATAGAATGTTGACTGAGATTGGTATCAGCAGTGAAACAAAGCCGGACTTGCTCAGATTGATCGATCGCATTGACAAACAACCTGCTGATGTGTGGGAGAAAAACGTGGCAGACCTGGGTCTGAATTTTGAACAGATCAAAGCCATCAAAGCGTTACTTATCAATACCCAATTGTGGCAAGAATCACAAGAACTCAGCCAACTATTTGAATACGTCAAAGCTTTAGGCATTGGTGAGTATATTCGTTACGAACCAAAGATCATTCGCGGGCTCGATTATTACACGGGTTTGGTCTTTGAAGCACATGAAGTCAAAGGCGATTTCAGGGCGATACTTGGCGGTGGGCATTATGCTAACCTGGTAGGAGATGTAGGTGGGCGACCTTTACCAGGTGTTGGCTTTGCAATGGGGGATGTGGTCATCATGCTGGTTTTGGAGGCTTATGGATTGCTTCCTGCAGATCTACGGTACCCAAGCACTGTCTTCGTCACGGTGTTTAATGAGGAGATGCTCCTGGAGTCGATCCGGCTTGCAACAGAGCTGAGAGAGAACGGCTTACACGTTGTGTTGGCTGAACCGGATAAGCTCACGAAGCAATTTAAACTTGCCGACCGATTAGGAGTTAAATTTGCTTTGGTCCTGGGCCCTGATGAACTGGCGAATGATACCGTTGTAGTTAAAGACCTGAATACATTCGAGCAACGTCCATTTCCAAGGAAGGACTTGGCTTCAATTTTTATCTAAAAAGAAACAGTAAAAAACCGGAGGAATTCTGTCTTGCAGTCCATTTGGGCTTGTGTTAGAATTGCCGCCTAACGTGGTGCCTGTAGCTCAATGGCAGAGTACTTCACTGTGGATGAAGATGTTGAGGGTTCGAGCCCCTCCAGGCACCCACCAAGAACCCGAGTGGGTTCTTTTTTTATCCCACGCTGATTTGTCTGTCCCACTTGGCATCCTGAGCCTAAGTTGCGAAGGATCTAAACACTGTTATGTAATCAGACGAATCGAAGGTTAAGATTCTTCGCTTCGCTCAGAGAATGACAACAGGTAAACATCGCGTTACTACTAAAAACTATGATAAAATCTTAGTTCAGGCTGTGACGGAAACGAGTAATTCAATGCCGCCCAATAGCGAGTCCGGGATGGTGGAAGCCGGGTGGAAACGATTGAACGAAAATCCTTCCCGAGTTGCACGCTGAACAAACCTTCAGGTAGTAAGCGAGCCGACTGCCCCCCGATATTGGGGCTCCAAGCGCCCGGCATCGCCGGGAAGCGGGGTGGTACCGCGAGCAAAATTTGGCTCGTCCCTGTTGGGGCGGGCTTTTTTTATTTGAACATTTTGTGGAGGTTATATGTTTAAGCCAGTGACATCAAGACTCAATATTCCTTCGGAAGAGGAAGCGCAAATGCGCTTCTGGAAGTCGCATGATATTTTCAAACGTTCTTCGGAAGATCGCAAAGACCGTCCGCCTTTCGTGATTTTTGAAGGTCCTCCTACCGCCAACGGCAAGCCTGGTGTGCATCATGTTTTGGCGCGCGCGTTCAAAGACATGTTCCCGCGTTATAAGACAATGCAGGGCTACTTCGTGGATCGTCGCGGCGGTTGGGATACTCACGGTTTGCCTGTTGAAATTGAAGTCGAAAAACAACTGGGTTTTACTCGCAAAAGCCAGATTGAAGAATATGGCATCGCCGAGTTCAATAAGCTTTGTCGTGAATCAGCGTTTTCGCGTATTCAGGATTGGGAACGCATGACCGACCGGATCGCCTATTGGGTGGATAAAGACCGTGCTTATGTAACCTATACCAATGAATACATAGAGTCTGTTTGGTTTCTGTTAAAGTCGATTTGGGATAAGGGTTTGCTCTACCAGGGACATAAAGTCGTGCCCTATTGTCCACGCTGCGGCACGCCACTTTCGGACCATGAGGTCGCGTTGGGATATGAAGACACAGAAGATCCAAGCATCTTTGTTCGTTTTCCATTGGTGGATGAGGAAGATACCAGTTTACTGGTCTGGACAACAACGCCATGGACACTGCCTGGCAACGTTGCGGTTGCAGCTCACCCGGACGTTGAATATGCGCTTGTTACCGCGGATGGCATGGGCGAAGAGAAACTGATCCTCGCCAAAAGTTTGGTCGAAAAAGTGTTTGCAGACCGCTCTGTACGCATCCTGAAGACAATGAAAGGTAAATCACTCAAAGGCAAGCGCTATGCGCCTTTATTCACTTTCTTCCCAACTGAAAAATCAGCACACTACGTAGTCAATGCCGATTACGTTACAACGGAAGATGGCACCGGATTGGTACATATCGCGCCGGCTTTTGGAATGGAAGATATGGAAGTTGCCAAACAATATGATCTGCCCCTGATCATGACCATTGACGAGGAAGGACGTTTTTTGCGGCAGGTTAAGAACTGGGCAGGGGTCTTTGTCAAAGACGCTGACCCAGAAATCATTCAGGACCTGCATGATAGAGGACTGCTCTACAACGCTGGTAAAATGACCCATACTTATCCGTTCTGCTGGCGCTGCCAAACACCATTGCTCTACATGGCAAGACCGACCTGGTTCATCAAAACCAGCGCTATCAAAGATCGCATGGTCCAACTAAACCAGGAGATCAACTGGGTTCCGGAGCACATCAAGAACGGTCGTTTTGGCAACTGGCTTGAAAACAACATTGACTGGGCTTTGGGACGTAATCGTTATTGGGGGACGCCTCTACCGGTTTGGGAATGCCCTGATTGCCGTCACCAGGTTTGTGTAGGCTCCAGGCAGGAGTTGTCTGATCTGGTTGAGAAAGACCTGAACGAACTCGAGTTACACCGTCCCTTCGTTGATGATGTCCATTTCACCTGCCCAAAATGCGGGCACGGACAAATGAAGCGGGTGACCGAATTGATCGATGTTTGGTTTGATTCCGGTTCGATGCCGTACGCCCAGTGGCATTATCCTTTTGAAAATCTGGATGAATTCAAGTCACAATTTCCGGCTGACTTTATCTGCGAGGCAGTGGACCAGACACGCGGTTGGTTTTATTCATTGCACGCTATCAGCAGCCTGGTGATGGATAGTATTTCGTTTAAAAACGTCATTTGCCTTGGTCTGATTTTGGACGAAAACGGGCAAAAAATGTCCAAATCCCGCGGAAATGTGATCGACCCCTGGGAAGTGATCAATGAGTACGGAGCTGACCCGATGCGTTGGTATATGTATACCTCCAGCCCCCCTGGAAACGAACGCCGCTTCAGCAAAGAGCTTGTGGGTGAGGTCGTGCGCAGTTTTATGCTTACGCTTTGGAATACCTATTCCTTTATTGTCACCTATGCCAATCTGGATAACTGGACACCAGATTCAACCATCATTCCTCAATTTTCTGAGCTGGACGATTGGCTGCTTTCTTCTCTGGAAACACTTGTACAGGATGTGACCAGTGCCTATGAAAGTTTTGACGTTGTTGGAGCGACTCGTCCGATTGAAAAATTCGTGGATGACCTCTCCAATTGGTATTTGCGACGGTCACGAAGGCGCTTCTGGAAGAGTGAGTCAGATGCCGATAAAGCTGCAGCTTATGAGACACTATACAAGGCACTGGTAACGTTAAGTAAATTGATTGCACCGACAATGCCCTTCATGGCTGAGACCATTTATCGAAATTTGGTCACCTCGGTAGATGAGGATGCCCCAATATCCGTTCACCTGGCGGAATGGCCAAAGGTTGATGAGCGTCTGATCGATGAAGAGCTGAACCGGGATATGAACCTGGTCATGAAACTGGCTTCGCTGGGTCACTCGGCGCGCAATAAATCGAATATCAAGGTGCGGCAGCCGCTGTCTGAAGCCGCTTTTGCTGTCGGCAAAGCAGAAGAAGGTGAAGTGATTGAACGCTTCCAGGATATCCTGGAAGACGAACTGAATGTTAAACGGGTCCGCTTGCTGGGTGGTGATGAGGAAGCAGTTTCTTACACGCTCAATCCACTGCCGAAACAATTGGGTCAAAAATATCGCGCGCTTAGCCCGAAGGTTCGCCAGGCAATATTGGACCTGCCAACACAGGAAAGTGCCCTGAAATTGCTCGATGGACTCAACCTGGTCATCAAGGTCGATGAAAAATATTACGAGATCATGCCTGATGAAGTCGAGGTACACACCTCTTCGAAAGAAGGTTATGAGGTGGCAGCTGATGGTGCTTACATGGCAGCATTGATTACTACCCTAACACCGGAATTATTCCACGAGGGCTTGGCACGGGAATTCGTGCGGCGGGTTCAGGATTTGCGTAAGACATCCGGTCTTGAAATCGCGGATAGAATTCTCATTATGTATCAAGCCACGACTGAATTAGGGCAGGCGATCCGGGAAAATGCGGATTATATCTCCAGCGAGACCCTGGCACTGGAACTAAAAGAAACCGACCTCAACAAAGACAGGAATTTTGCTGATAGTTTTGATGGCGAAGATCTGATCCTGAAAATTGAAAAGGCGATCAGATGAACTCAACCCAAAAACGAACACTTCAATACCTGTTGCTATTTGGCATTGCGGCTATCGTTATCATTCTGGATCAATGGAGCAAAACCTTGATCAGGCAAAACCTTGCTCTTGGTGAGGAAATCTATCCGATTACTTTCCTGGCACCGTTTTTTCGATTTACCTTTTGGCAGAATACGGGTGCTGCATGGGGTATTTTTCAAAATGCGAATATTCCACTGCTTATCCTTTCGAGCATTATCGCCGTCTTTATCATCTTGTACTACCACAAAGCCTTGGATGAACCCCTGATTTACCGAATTAGCATGGGTTTGCTTTTGGGTGGAGCTGTTGGAAACATTATCGACCGCATTCAACTGGGTTATGTGACGGATTTTATCGCTGTTGGGCGTTTCCCCGTTTTTAATGTGGCTGATTCTTGCGTTACTATTGGTGTCTTCTTGATGTTATTGGGACTTTTGATCCAGGAACACAAGGAGAAAGCTGGCCGCCAGGCAGCGGAAACTACTCAGGATGGCGTGAATGAAAACTGAGCTGCTTGAAATCACATTTTCTGAAACACCGGCAAAGCGGTTGGATAAATTTCTGGCTGAGCAAATCCCGCAATTGTCACGGGCAAAAATTCAGAATATGATTTCTGCGGGTGAAGTTAAAGTCAACGGCAAAGCAGTATTCAAACCAGCTTACAAACTGGAAACAGCTGATAAGGTCACTACGATTGTGGTTGAAACTGTTGAGGAACTGCCGGCGGAACAGGACATTGCCCTGGATGTAATTTATGAGAATGAAGACGTAATTGTCGTCAATAAACCGGCTGGTCTGGTAGTCCATCCTGGTGCTGGGAATGCTGAAAATACACTTGTGAATGCCTTGCTTTTTCACTGGCCACAAATTGCTAAAGTGGGAGAAGCGAGTCGTCCTGGAATCGTACATCGACTGGACAAAGACACTTCAGGCGTGTTGATCGTTGCCAAAACAACCAGTGGATATGCCTGGTTGGTAAAACAATTCAAAACCAGGAAGGCAAAGAAGACCTACCTGGCCCTGGTTGATGGCAAGCCGCCAACACCAACAGGACGAATTGAAACCAGGATTGGCCGAGATGAAAGACACCGCCAGAGAATGGCAGTCACCTATGGAGACCAGGGACGAAAAGCTGACAGCGAATACTTCACTGTGGCTGATTATCGCGATCACACGCTCCTTGAAGTTAATCCACTGACGGGGCGAACGCATCAGATCCGCGTCCACCTGGCATTTCTGGGCTGCCCCGTAGTAGGTGATCAGATTTATGGTCGCCGTAAAAACAGTTTGGAAACCGAAAGGTTTTTCCTACATGCCAGTAAACTAACCATCCGGCT
>DOEX01000197.1:7424-17624 GCA_003532515.1 Anaerolineaceae bacterium
CGGAAATGCTCGGCAAAGAAGCCGGTTTGCTGGTCAGTTCCGGTACAATGGGCAACCTGGTAGCAGTGCTGGCGGTGTGTGAGCGTGGGGATGAAGTGATTATGGGCACTGCTGGACACACCTTTTTGCATGAAGCCGGAGGGGTTTCTGCTTTAGGCGGGGTGGTTATCCATACCATTCCAAACCAGGAAGATGGCAGCCTGGCGCTTGAAAATATCGAGCGTGCTATGCGTGATCCAGGTGATTACCACGAACCGATCTCACGCATGTTGATTATTGAAAACACCCAAAATGCCTGCGGAGGCAAAGCGCTGAGTGCAGATTACATGCACAGTGTCGGCTTGAAAGCAGCTGAACTGGGACTATATTTTCATGTCGATGGAGCACGCATCTTCAATGCAGCTGTTGCTCTAAAAACGCCTGCTGCAACATTGGTAAAGTCTGCTGATAGCGTTACATTTTGTTTGAGTAAAGGGCTGTGTGCGCCAATTGGCTCTGTATTGTGCGGTGGTAAGCAATTTATCGAACGGGCTCGCAGAATTCGAAAATTATTGGGCGGTGGGATGCGCCAGGCGGGCATCATTGCCGCAGCAGGAATTGTGGCGCTCGAAACGATGGTAGAGAGGCTTGAAGCTGACCACGTAAGGGCAAATCGTTTAGCCGAAGGTTTGTCAGAGATCGCTGGAATCCAATTGACAAAAGGCTCCCCGAATACAAACATGGTCTTTTTCAGCCTTAACCCGAACGTTGGTTTGGATAACGGAAGCTTGATCGCTGAGATGAAAGCCCGTGGGGTCCTGATCAACGACACCAGTGAAGGTGAGATCCGCCTGGTCACTCACAATGATATTGATGACCTTGCCATCGAACATTGCCTTAAAGCGTTGCGCGAAATTGTTTCCTGATTTTTAGTTGACTAAACATGCACCTGTTACTTTGGCACGAATGTTGTAAGTAAATAGGGCAGGTAGCAACATGAAGGTCAGAAGTAGAAATCTCTCCATCTGGGCAGGCGGATTAGTCATTTCGCTGTTTTTCTTCATGAACATTCTTTCCTCATCTGGCTCTGGAATGGGGCTTTTCAAACGATATTTTCCATTTGTAGCCAAAGATTATCCGCCCACACCTATACCGACTGCTACGCCTACACCTACTGCCACGCCGATTTCTCCAACACCGGTTGGTCCGGTTGGTGGGTCCTTTACCGCCTTGGTGGTCGATCCGAATCAGAGTCAGACCATACTGGCAGGCAGCTATGTTAGCGGGGTTTATAAAACCTATAATCAGGGCGACACCTGGTATCGGCAAAATGCAGGTTTGGGCAACCTTAAAATCCAATCCCTGGCATATCACCCGTATAACTCGAACATCGTCTATGCCGGTACTTATGAAGGGGGATTATATAAATCAATCAATGGGGGGACGAGTTGGAGCGCATCGAATGGGGGAGTTCTGGGAAATCACATCGTCTATGATATCGAAATCGATCCAAATAATCCTAATGTAATCTATGCTGCCACCAGGATTAATGTTGGTGCAGGGGATTACAACAATTTGAGAGGATACCTATACAAAAGTACCAATGCTGGAGCCTCCTGGAGCTTGCTGTTGACCGGGGATGCATTCTCGACACTCGACTACTTTTATGATATCGATGTCAACCCTCTGAATTCAAGTGAACTCTATCTGACAGCCCATTCACATGGCTTTTACAAGAGCACAGATGCAGGCGTATCGTTCACTCCGATCAATAATGGTGTAAACGATTTATCCGCCCGCAGTTTTGCGCTTGATTCTGCTTACCCTGGTCTGGTTTACGGGGCGGTTTGGCACGACGACGCTGTCTACCGAACCTGGAACAGCGGCTATTCCTGGGCAAACAGCAGGACGGGGCTGCCAACCAACACTGCAGTTTTCCGATTGTACGTCGACCCTTTCGGCGGAACCCAGAAACGCGTCTTTGCCTGCACCTATGGAAATGGTTTATATTCAACCGATAATTTTGCCCAAAGCTGGACCTCCCGTGGGTTGGCAGGTCAGAGGCTATACGATTTTGTGGTGGCGAATGGCAGTCCTCAGCGCTGGTTCGCAGCAACCGAATCGAACGGAGTTTTTCGCACCAATGCCGGTAGTAGCAGTTGGAGCAACATCATGGGCGATTTGCGCCTGAACGCAGTTACAGCCATCGTGAGAGATGATCTGAGCGGGGTAATGTACGTCGGAATTTATGGCAAAGGTGTTTATGCAATCGACTCATCTGGGTTGAATTGGATGGAATTAACGGAAGACCTGGCAGATAAATCCGTGATCGATCTGGCATTTTACCAGGGGAGAATGCACATTCTCACTGAATCGAGCCTGTATTACAAGGAAGATGATAGATGGCTTCCGATCGAATTGCCCACAATTGAGGTGGAAAATGGAACAGCGGATTTGGATTTATTAAGTGAAAAAGTAGGGCTGCCAAGTGAGGTGCTTAGTGTTCATTTGGAGCAGGCTCAGGTAAGTTTAGGTTTAACTTCTAAAGATCTGACTCCTGTCATACCAATCCGATTGTTCGCTGAAAACGACAATCTCTATGTAGGTACCATCACAAATGGGCTATTTATGCGCGTAGCCAACAATTGGTTGCAGGTCGGTTTGGACGGTAAAAGTATTATCGATTTTGCAGTTGACAGCCAAATCCGAGAATTATTCGCGGTTGCCTGCGATACTACAGACGTATGTGGAGTCTTTCAATTGAAGGATGATCAATGGTCCGTGCTTCAATTGACTCTTCAGAATCTGACAGTAAACAAACTTCTGGAAACCGATAATGGGTTGTTGGCGGCCACAAGCCTGGGAATTTATCGGATTGATCCAGACAATCAACAATGGATATTGATGGGTGGACAAGCTAAAAATATTCTATCCATTACAGCTACACGAGAATGCTTGATGGCAGCAGCCGGAAAAGGCTTCGTACTGCAAAGCTCTGATTGCGGAGAAAGCTGGCAGGAGATCTCTCTAGAAGATTGGCATTATCAAAGCATAGGCTTCCTGGGTGACCAAGGCGACCTGCTATTCCTTGGTTCGCAAGAAACAGGAGCTATCATCCTCCCGCTAAAATGAGACGCAGCCGTACACTTTGCCTGTTAATTGCATTTTTTGTGATATAAAAAAAGTATGAAACCGAGGGTCTTATGCTGATTATTATGTCAGACCTCCACTTTGCTGATTCAGGTTCATACAATCTGAATGGGCGAAGGTATAACCACAATTTGCCTTCTGAGGTTTATTCTTCTTACTTCAAAGAAATATCTGAATTTATCCGGGGCAGCGATATTAATTCGATTGACCTGGTATTAGCAGGTGATATCTTTGAGATAACAAGGTCAGTTCTCTGGCACAATGGACACCTCAGACCATATTTGCATAACGACGAAGTTGTAAGTGGGAGTGAGGCTGAATCTCAAGTATTGAAAATTATAGAAGCTATCAATAATGACGAGCGAGTTGATGCCACTTTGGGTGTATTCCGAAAATTAAGCGACTTTTACCAAAAACCAGTCAATATTCACTTTGTGCCAGGCAATCACGACAGATTAGCAAATTCCAGCCTGGCTGTGCGTGAGAGAATCCAGCAGCTGCTTGGTTTGGAAGTGAACGGCGAAACTTTTGACAATCAATACATTCACTTAAACGATGGCCAACCACTTGTGCTTGTTCGGCATGGACACGAATATGACCGCTCAAATTTCAGTGCCGATTTACGCACCTGGCCTGAAATTCCGATTTTCATTGACAAAACCTATTATGACAAACCGGTGTTGGGAGATATCGTCACGGTTGAGATTGCGTCCAAATTGCCGCTACTCTTTAGAGAATATTATGGTGATGAATCCATTCTAGCGATGGAGGAATTACTGACACTTTATAAACGGTTGATCGACTTCGATAACGTACGACCCTCCAACGCTTTGATCAATTTTCTTTTCACCACGCCAGGATTGAGCAAAAGAGACGTTTGGCGGTTCATTGAACCAGTTATGCTCCAAATGCTGGATGACCTGGCAGTCAGTCCGGATATTGGACCCAGCATGATCAATATTGGCCAAATAAGCCGTGCGTCTGCTGCCACTCTGCGATCGGTTTTGCGCACACGTTTGTGGCGGCACGGTATGCCCTTTTGGGTGATAAAAACATTACTCAATCCGGTCGTAAAAAAATCGAAGATAAGCAATCATTTCGAAGTGATCATGCGTGAAAAATGCATCAAAGAAGAAAATTCCTCGATTAGGTGCATTGTCAGCGGTCATACCCACAACGCGCTTGTAGATTTGATTAAGGTCGAGAACGGCGTTGAGAAGTACTATATTAATAGCGGTACCTTCCGAAATGTAATAACATCTACGCCAAGCATGGGTAATTTTGGGAGACTGAGATCAAAAGCACGTGTGATGATCTTTAATCAAAATGAACGTAATCCTGAGTATGACCGACCGACTGGCTGGTCTTTTGACTTCAATGCGCGTTTCGGTTACGGCTCGAACCTGGAGTAAAAAATCCGTCATCGCGAACATCTTTTGTGAAGCGAACTCGCCTATCGACATTCAGCTAATGTGATTGCTTCGCTTCGCTCGCAATGACAGAATCGTTTGTCATCGCGAACATCTTTTGTGAAGCGATCTCAACATATTACGCATAGAAATCCTCTGACAAATCTCGCCATTCTGGGTTTGTTGAATTAATGAGAGCGATTTTCTTGGCTCTTGAGCCGCCTTTTAACTGTTTTTCACGATTGATTGCCGACATAATGTCGCCACCACATTCAAAGTAGACTAATTTGAATGCTTTGTATCTAAAAGCAAAGTCCCTGTTATCTGCATTCTTGTGTTCATTTAGTCGCCTAATGAGATTACTTGTTACGCCAATGTACAAAACAGTGTTAATTTTATTGGTGAGAATGTAGACGCAGTTGTTATCATTATTCAAGGCAACCCTCTTTGTTTTTGAAGCATCCTCGTCTTTCGACATTTAGCCAATGAGATTGCTTCGCTTCGCTCGCAATGACGAAAACATTACGTCGTCGCGAACATATTTTGTGAAGCGACCTTGTCTTTTTCCACAACGAGCCGATGAGATTGCTTTACTTCGCTCGGAATGACAGAAATTCGTTAAATCAAGCTCATCGCTCGCTCAAAATCCCTCTTCCAAACGTAAACAATATAAGAAATCGTTGGGCGTTGGGCGTCGATGTAAAGAGGCATCACGATGGTCTGATACGCTTTGGAATCGTAATGCCTGCCAATCGGTCCTCTAAGAGAGTCGGACTTGATCCGATAAGGAATTTTGTTTGCATTCAAGATGCTTTCGACCCGTTTAATTTCACCCGGGTCGAAGTCAGTTACCAGTTGTTTGAGAAAAGGGATAAACATAAAAACAGTTGAACTCATTTTATTTATCCATTTTACAAGTTAGAAGGAGCTTATTTTTCGATTTCCTTCTTCAATTTTGTTTTTGCTATCAGATTTCCTTTGAGTGCCTCAATCAAGTCAGCTCGTCTCAATGCGCGTTTCCGATCAATTTCCACCGACTTTGCCTTATCATCGGAAAGCTTGCGCAAGGCTTCGATCCAGGCAGCGCTGGAAACGTTGCTGTGATTGATTCGCCAGCGTTCAACTACGATTGGAAGGTCTTCTCCGTTTACCAGTTTTTGTCTTGAGCGAGTGTGTGTCATCCCTTGGGATTCAAACGTGAAGGTCTCTTCTTCGTACTCAGGTTTTACCGGGCAGACCTGCATGCAGGCACCACATTTAATGCAGTAATAATCTGCTAAAACCAACTCACCAGCATCATTCACGTGGAGTGCACGTGTAGGGCAGATATCAGCGCAGGCAAAGCATTCTGGCACGCACTGTTCACGTCGCAGGACTACTGATCCCACCCAGGGTTGGCGAACTTCGAATGCACCTTTACTGGCTACTTCGCATTGGCGGCAATGAATACAGTTGTCAAAATCGACCCGCATGGTATCACGCTTCTCGTCGTAACTGATCACATTGGTTGGGCAGTTCTCGATAATGAAATCTTTCAACGAAAAATCGAATTTTTCTTTGCGGAAGATGGTCTTTGCATCATATTCCGGGAAAGCGCCATATTCAATCGCGGGATTTTCGGGTTTTGCGTTAACAGTCAGTTCAATAGCATGAGTGGGGCAAGCCTCTACGCAAATGCCGCAGTTAACACACTTTTTCTCGTCAACATCTACGGATGCTTTTTGCAGGATGTGCCCGTCTTCTAAGACTGCCGGTACATGGGTAAGGGCTTCTTTGGGGCAGACAACCGGTCCAATTTGGCAGCCAACACATTTATCCAGATCCCACTTCATCCAGTAATTACGGGTCAGCATGTCCCGATTAATGGTCATCAGGTGTTCGTTTCGGGTCTTTTTTGGCGTTCCACGACTCATAAGTGCTCCTAAAGGTCAGCCGGAAGTGCGTTGAGTTCAGCCAACGAAAAGACCGGTCCGTCTTTACAAATGTATTTTGGTCCAAGATTGCAGCGTCCGCATTTACCGATGCCGCATTTCATGCGTTTCTCCAATGAGGTGAAAATGTTCTCGGGTGCAAATCCAAGCTCTACCAGGGCAGGTAATGTGAATTTTGTCATAATGGGTGGTCCGCAAACAACAGCAACCGCGTTAACAGGAGAGGGAGCAACCTGCCGAACAACATCCGGCACATAACCAACATGGTGCAGCCAGTCATCTTCTGGCACATCAATGGCCTGGTGGATCTCCATATCCTCGTTTTCGTGCCAGGCGGCAATATCATGCTTGTACATGCACAAGCCCGAAGTGCGAGTGCCATAAACCAGAGTGAGTTTGCCGTAATCATCACGATGACTTTCGTGATGAATGTGCTTGGTTAGGGCATAGAGCGTTGAAAAGGCGCAGCCACCACCAATGATGACCAGGTTTTTACCTTTCCAGTCTTGCAAGGGAAAGCCATTACCGAGGGGTCCGCGCATACCGATGGCATCACCAGCTTTTAATCCGTGCAGAGCGGTGGTGACACTACCCATTTTTTGGGCGGTGAAACGTACAAAATTGCCTTCCCAGGCTGCACTGGCAACACCCAGCGCAGATTCACCTTTGCCTGCAACTGAAAGCAAGCAGAATTGACCGGGGTTGAATGCTTCAAAGAACGCCTGGCTATCTGCGGCGTGGTCAAAACTCAACTCGACCGTCTTCAAGGAATGGTCGGTTGACTCGTAATAGGCGTGTAATACGTGCATTGGAATAGGAGTGTACGGGCTGTGTCCATTATCCTGCATGGCTCACCTCGAAAGGAAGGGTTTGTGCCTGGCGCAGCATGGCACGAATGTCCAGCCCGACCGGGCAATAGCGCACGCAACGACCACAGCCGGTGCATCCGATTTGATTAACCTGATCCAACCAGTAGACGAACTTGTGGCTAAGGCGTTGGCGGGTGCGTTCCACCTTGGACGGTCGCGGGTTGTGGCCGGAGGCTTCCAGGGAATAGGTGCGGAACATACAGGTGTCCCAGTTGCGCACGCGTTCCCGGCGTTGGGTTTCATCCACGATATCAAAGCAGAAACAGGTGGGGCACAGGAAAGTGCAGACCCCACAACCCAGGCAGCTTTGCGAGACGGTTTCCCAATAGTCACTGTTGAAATTTTGCTCCAGTTTTTCTTTCAGGTTTTCTGTCTCAAAAGCGACCGGCATTTGGTCGTGAGCGTTTCGCTGAACAATCAATGCTTGCTCAACGAATTCATCAGAAGCACAAGGAAGACCCTGGAAACAGTCTTCTCCGGCTTTAGAAAGAGTTTCAACAAGGTAAGCATCGCCCATATCGGTCAAAAGAACGTCCAGATCAGCCTTGTTGAAAGGACCGTACCCGACAGTTGTACAAAACCCGGTTTGGCAGGGTTCGTGACAGCCAAGCCCAACGGTGATTGTCTTTTCCCGTCTTTCCAACCAGAGCGGATCTGTGTAAGCTTCCTGGATAAAAGAGGTGTCGAGCAATTGCACTGCTTGGGCGTCACAGGGGCGAATAGCGAAGATGATGCGGGGTTGGATTACCTGTTGGGCGTCTTCGTAGCCCCCGAAACGGGTGAATTTCACCAAGGCTTCAGTCATCGGCAAAAATAGGGCTTTAGGAGAGATGCGTGTGTTGTGCGGCTCATGTGTTACCAGTACACTATTATCGGTGAGTGGCATAAAATGTGAAAAACGCTCCATTTTTTGTGGGAGATAGACATCGTAATTACCACGCCAGGACTGTAACAGATCGGGCAGGGCATGTTTTTCGAGGATAAGGTTCATGGTTGTCTCTCTCCTCACACCGAAAAGCGGTTCTTGTCATCCAGCGTTACCGTCGCAAAAGGCGGCTGCGTTTGGATGTCTAAACCGACTTCGAAAGCGTACTTTTTTCGCATGTCGTTATTTAATTTTTCGGTCAGATAGGTCATCTTGATGTCCATGGGGCAGGCACGTTCGCAGGCACCACAGTCCGTACAGCGACCAGTCTGATGGAAAGCGCGCACGATGTGCCAGCCTTGCATACCAGCGGGAGTCGCACCACTCTCGGTCCATCGGGGTTCGATGTGATCCACGAAACACTCGGTACAATAACACATCGGGCAAGCTTCACGGCAGGCGTAACAGCGGATACAACGTTCCGCTTCTTTTTGGAACCAGGCGTATCTTTCCTCATTAGTCAGGGATTCAAATTCCTCAACTGCAACGCGAGCCAGGTTGGGATCACCCTCAGGCAAAGGCTCACCAATTAAGATATCCGCACTGATGGGGTTGCGGTGAGCGCAGCGCAAGCAGCTTGCGTGGAGTAATTCGTTTCTCGATAGGTTGAACTGACCTTCCCGTGTCTCTACAGTGACTTCATCGCTATTCTCATGGACAGCCAACACCGCTTCACCGACATGCTCAACAATCTTGCGCCAGTCGATGATCCCTTCGCAGGGCACGCCGAGCAGATACAGGTTCTCGCGGGATTTCTGTTTCTCCACAATCAAGGCATTAACTGAGCGGTTCTCGCAGCCGCGTACGACCATGCCAACTTTTTTTGTTTTCGGCAGATGGGTGAGAAATGTTGCCAGGTTGTTTTGGCAGAGCCCGTTGTGGACCAGAGAATCGACCTCTTCTGGAGAGTGAAAGAACGCGGGTTGGGGGTGCAAGGGCGTGTCGCCAGGTTTGAAGGCAACCACAACCTCCACTACTCCATCCGCGAGAAGACGTCTGACTTCAGTTTTAATTGCGTCGAGATCAGGCATTCAAGCCTCCTTCGGCGATTTTGGTACGGGTGATCAGGTTTTTGGCTGGTCCTAAAACTTCCAGATCTTGTTCAAACTGAGCCAATTGTTTTTGGATGATTCCTCTGTCCTGCAGATCGAGCCATACAAAACGTACGCGCTCCTTCTCATACCCAATATGATTCAGAAAATCGTTAAATTCCTCGAGCTGTCTGCGCGCAGCCATATTGCCAGTCTTAAAATGGCATTGTTCAGGCATACAGCCGCTGATCATGACACCATCGGCACCTCCCTGGACGGCATTGAGCACGTAGAGTGGATTAATGCGTCCGGTGCAGGGAGTTTTGGTTAGATGGATATTCGACGGCAATTGTGTGTCGACCCAATTTTGGTCTGCGGGTGAATAAAGGCACCATTGACATTGAAAAAAAGCGATTTTTGGCTTCTGAGACATCATACAGCCTCACTTTCCAGCCAGGTCCACATATTTTCAAGGACAAGGTTGTCATTAAACTCCTGAGCAAGTCGGATGGAAGTGGAACGGCAGGCAGCGGTACACATTCCGCAAGACATACATTTGCCTGAATCTACCGAAGCCACTGTAATCATGCCGCGGAAGGGCACTTTTTTCTCAACTAATTGAATAGCTCCATAAGGACAAACACTCTCACATAGACCACAGGCAACGCACGTAGAATCATCTACCTTGGCTACCTGGTAGGGGTTTTGGCGTCCCTGTGTAACCGCCAGCTGTTTGACAGCCGTAATGACACCAGAGATGTGGATCTTTTGAGGGCAAGCAGGATAACAAAGGTCGCATGCTGTGCACAACCAAGTGGTCTCATCTGCAAATGCAGTTTCTTCAAGGTTGAAAACTGCTTCACGGATCAATCTTCGGGGGTTGTAATTAGGCTCCAGTTTCTCCTG
>DOEX01000104.1 GCA_003532515.1 Anaerolineaceae bacterium
TCAACGATCCCCGCATCCGCTATTTTATCGGCGATGTGCGCGACAAGGAGCGCCTCAGCCGCGCCATGTATGGCGTGAATATCGTGGTGCACTCAGCCGCCCTCAAACAGGTGCCGGCGTGCGAGTACAACCCCATGGAAGCGATTAAGACCAACATTCTTGGCTCTGCTAACGTGATCGACGCTGCCATCGAAAACGGCGTCGAAAAAGTGCTGGCACTTTCGACCGACAAAGCGGTCAACCCCATCAATCTATACGGTGCCACTAAATTGGCAGCTGAAAAGCTGATGGTCCAGAGCAATGCTTATGCCGGCGGACGCAAAACCCGCATCTCCTGCACACGGTATGGCAACGTGGTTGGTTCGCGGGGCTCCGTGGTTCCGCTCTTTATCAAGCAGCGTCCTACCGGCGTTGTGACTATTACCGATGAACGAATGACTCGTTTCTGGATGTCCCTGGAACAAGGCGTGCGCTTTGTGATCAACGCTATCGAACAAATGCAGGGCGGTGAGGTCTTTGTTCCCAAGATCCCCAGCATGAAAATGACCGACCTGGCAAAAGCCATGGCTCCGGAAGCTGAGATCAAGATCATTGGTATTCGACCTGGAGAGAAATTGCACGAAAGTTTGATTTCTGAAGATGAAGCCCGCAACACGCTGGAACTGCCCGATATGTACGTAGTCCAGCCTTCTGGCGCGGAGCTCTGGTTTGGGCACGCCTGGCAGGAAAAGGGTGTTCCGGTACCAGATGGTTTTGTGTACAATAGCGGCACCAACACCCATTGGTTGGATGTGGAAGGCATTATGGCTTTCATCAAGCCAATCGAAGAAGAATTTGCCGAGGCCAAAAAATAGTATGACACGCTTGCTGATCACGGGTGTGAGTGGGTTGCTGGGCATTAACCTGGCGCTTGAAGCCGTCCAACAAGGCTTCGATGTGGTCGGCTGGACTAATAGCCGAACCCTGAAAAATGTGCCCTTTCAGCAGGAAACCGTGCGCCTGGAAGATCTTGAAAGCCTGCCGGCAGCTCTGCAAAGTGCCCGCCCGGATGCGGTCATCCATTGTGCAGCCATTGCCAACCTTGATGTGGCAGAGCAAAACCCGCAATTGACCGACCTGGTCAACGCCCAGGCTCCTGGTGTTTTGGCGCAGGTAGCCAAGAGTAAGGGCATTCCCTTTGTGCAAATTTCGACCGACGCTGTCTTTGACGGCAGCAGGGGCAACTACAGCGAAGAGGATCTTCCCAACCCCCAAAATACCTACGCGCAATCGAAGCTCGGCGGCGAAGAGGCTGTGAGATTGGCGTATCCGGAAGCCCTGATCGCCCGCGTTGTGTTTTATGGTTGGTCCTTAGGTGGCAAGCGCAGCCTGGCAGAGTTTTTCTTCAATAACCTCAGCCACGGCATACGGGTCAAGGGCTTTACGGATTCAATCTTCAGCCCGCTTTATGTGACAGATTTGGCAGACCTCCTTCTGGAAGCGCTGGCAAAAAATCTGACTGGTACCTACCATATCTTTTCAAGAGAAAGCCTTAGCAAATACGATTTTGGCGTGGCGTTGGCAAAGCGCTTTGGGTTTGATGAAAATCTGATCACACCCGTTCAGACCGACCAGGGCAACCTGCTGACCAAACGTTCGCTCAACCTGAGCGCCAACCCCAAAAAGCTTCAATTGGCTCTTGGGCATGACCTTCCAGGCGCATTTGAAGGAATTGACCGTTTGTTTGACGACTATCAAAAAGGCTTGCGACAACAGCTGGCAGTTTTTTTGGCATAATAGGAGCTACCATGGAACTAAAAATTGGCAAACACCTGATCGGAGACGACCACCCCACCTATTTCATCGCAGACATCGCTGCCAACCACGATGGCAACCTGGAGCGTGCGCTTGACCTCATCCGCCTGTCAGCCCAGGCTGGCGCCAATGCAGCCAAGTTCCAAAACTTCCGTGGACCTGAAATTGTGTCTGATTATGGCTTCACTCACATGAACGCCCAGGTCTCTCACCAGGCAAAATGGAAAAAAAGTGTTACCCAGGTCTACAACGAAGCCTCAGTGCCTTTTGAATGGACCTCGGTTCTTAAAGAAGCTTGCGATCAGGCTGGCATTGATTACTTCTCCTCTCCTTACGACTTTGAAGCCACCGATATGCTGGACCCCTACGTGCCGGCTTATAAAATAGGTTCCGGCGATATCACCTGGCTGGAAGCCTGNNGCAGTCAACCCCAATCTGATCCTGATGCAGTGCAATACCAATTACACCGCTGCCGATGGCAATTTTGACAACATTAACCTGAATGTGCTCAAAACCTATCAACAAATGTGGCCTGATCTGATTTTGGGGCTGAGCGACCATACCCATGGGCACGCCACCGTGCTTGGCGCGGTTGCCCTGGGTGCCCGCGTGGTTGAAAAACATTTTACTGATGATAACAATCGTGAAGGTCCGGACCACGCCTTTGCCATGAATCCTCAGAGTTGGGCAGACATGGTGCAAAATACGCGTCAGCTGGAGCGCGCGCTCGGCTCTGGCAATAAACTGGTAGCCGATAATGAGAAACAGACCGTGGTTGTGCAGCGGCGCTGTCTGAGGGCTGCCCGTGACATCCGAGCTGGTGAAACTTTCACCCGTGAAATGATCGCCGTTTTACGACCGGCAACCCCCGGCGCGATCGAACCATACGAAATTGAGAATGTGATTGGTTTGAAGGCGCTCAAAGACATCACGCAGGGGCAGGAACTGCGCTGTACCCAGTTAGGCGAATAACCTATGCGCATACTATATTTGACCCGCTCCGATTCTGTTCATGATCAGCGTTTTATGCAGACGCTGGCGCAGAGCGAGCATGAAGGTTTTGCCTGGCGCTTGAATGCCGGGCATTACCCCACCCCTGAGGGTGTAACTGCGCTCGATTGGAGCGGCATCGAAGGCGGTTTGCAAGCCTGGAACCTGCCTTTTGCTCAAAAAGAACTCGAAAAAGCGATTGCCGCAACCCAACCAGACCTGATCCACGCTGGTCCTCTGCAGGACCTGGCATTTTTAGCAGCCAAAACCGGTTTCCCCAACCTGTTGGCAATGAGCTGGGGTTTTGACCTGATGAAAGACGTGTGGGTCGATAAACTGAGCGAACACCGTGCCCGTTTTGCTCTTCAGCGCTCCCAGTGCCTGATCACCGACGCCCAATGCTCCGCCGATAAAGCCGTTGAACTCGGCTTTCCCCGTAAACGGATTTGCATCTTCCCCTGGGGGGTCGACTTGCAGCATTTCTCTCCTGCCAATGCCCGGAACTTGGGTCTTACCTGGCGCGAAAAAATGGACTGGCAGGATAAATTGGTTCTGCTTTGCCTGCGTAGTTGGGAATCCAACTACGGGGTGGATTTGCTTTTGTCCGCGTTCGAAAAAGCAGCCGCACAAAACCCTGATTTACGTCTCATCTTGTTGGGTGATGGCAGCTTGCACGACCAATACATGGAAAAATTAGAAGGTGAAAGCCTACAAGACAAGGTTTTTATCGGGGGTCGGGTACCCAACGAGGATTTGATTCAATATTATGGTGCCGCCGATGTTTACGTGACTCCCAGCCACGTGGACGGCTCCTCCGTCTCCCTGATGGAAGCCTTAGCCTGTGGACTGCCCAGCATCGCCTCCGATATTCCAGCGAACCTCGAATGGGTGTACCATAATGAAAACGGCTGGATTTTCCCTGATAATGATAGTGATGCTTTACAGGAAGCTATTCTGAACATACCCCGCCAGCTCCTCGACGGGATGGCTCAAAAGGCCAGGGCAACCGCTGAACGCAAAGCCGACTGGCAAAGAAACCGGCAGATTTTGTTGGATTGTTATCAGCAATTACTGCCAATTAAAGGAAAAAACGATGAATAAGAAAATTGTCTTGATTTTAAGTGTGATGCTGCTGACTGTGGTTTCGTGCAATATCCCTCTTCAAAAAAAGACCGCCACGCCTACACCTGCCCCCACGCCCACGCCAACCCCGGATATGAGCATGCAATGGTACTATGGCGAAGGAATGCAAATTATGCTGCCACCCAGCTACATCGCCGAAGACATCAAAGAGCAGCTTCCGTCAATCATTGAGACCATCACCAATGTTGTGGGGTCCTCTGAGGGCTTTGCTGCTGATCTGATCAAAGACCTGGAGGGCAATATTGCCTGGTATGGTTTCGATGGCGGCACTCCGGCTATCTACCCAACCCGCCTAATCGTGGTTAAAAATAAGTCACTGGCTGGTTTTCCGGTGAGTGTGCTCACACTGGGTCTGGAACAGGTGCTTAGCCGCAACAACACCTTGGTGGATCGTGACACACTTTCCTTTGATGGGCGGGATGTCA
>DOEX01000260.1 GCA_003532515.1 Anaerolineaceae bacterium
ACTGTAGAAAATAATTCTCAACAAAATGCTTTTGACCAGGCAAAGACAAAAATCGAAAACCTATTTTCGCCCTCAGGAATAGCCGCGTATCAATTGGAATTAGTCAATGCCCAAAACGTTTATGATGAAGCATTATTTACTTACGAATCATTAGATTCAGAGAGTGCTTACACCGATGAGATCGCCATTTTACAAGCTGCTCTGCTCACCGCACAGGATGAATTTAACAAATATGAGGAGCTGTTTGACTATTACACAAATGTTGCGGATGATAATCCCTACAAGATCAGGGCTTTAGCAGATCTGGCTGAAGCCAAGATCAAGTTAGAAGAAGCTGAAGCAAAATTGAATTCTTATGCGAGTAAATCTCCTGAGTTCGAAAAGGAAATTGCTGACTCAAACCTCAAGATCGCGCAAACACGATTAACCGAAGCACAACTTGCCCTGGAGATACTTCAATCAGGGGACCTGAACGCATTAAAGCGGTCGTTGGAAGCTTCCGACGGAACCCCCCTGGCTAAATTAAAGCTCGACTATCTTGCTTACATCAACGCGGAGATCGCGTTAGAAAACACGAAATTGATTGCTCCGTTTGACGGTACCGTTGTAAATATTAATTTTTCAGTAGGTCAAAATGTGGGATCAAACCCGGCCTTAACACTCGCCTCAATGTATCCTTTACATGTCAAAATTTATTTAGATGAAACTGACA
Source organism: Anaerolineaceae bacterium (assembly GCA_003532515.1). GTDB lineage: Bacteria > Chloroflexota > Anaerolineae > Anaerolineales > Anaerolineaceae > Mesolinea. The sequence goes on from DOEX01000260.1 coordinate 713, forward strand.
TAGCAGGTCTTGCCGTTGGAAACCGCGTTTTATACACATTTAATGCCTACACTGATTTGGTTATTGAGGGAGAGCTGTTTGCTGTTGAACCTTTCCTGCAAAGCGTTGAGGGTTCACCGGCAGTTGTGGTTTGGGGAACCTTACCGGATGAATTACCTGTTGATGTGTTTATTGGAATGACAACAGATGTCGAAATCATTACCGGAGAAACCGAAAACGCGCTGATCATTCCTATCCAAGGCTTACGGGAAATCAGCGCTGGCGCTTTTGGCGTGTTTGTATTGCAGGAAGACGGTTCTCTGAAACTCACGCAAGTTACTGTTGGATTACAAGACTTTGCCAATGCTGAAATATTAAGCGGTTTGAAGGCTGGCGATGTCATCAGTACGGGCACTATTGAAACCGAATGAGCGACGATATCAAAACGGATAAGACGATGGAACGAGCTCTCATTGATATTAAAGAAATGACAAAAGTGTATGGGACTGGGGAAACCGCGATTTTTGCATTAGCAGGCATTGATATGCAAATAGAAATGGGGGAATTTGTTGCTATCATGGGACACTCCGGTTCCGGAAAGTCGACCCTCCTTAATATTTTAGGCTGCCTTGACAGGCCTACCGCAGGCTCATATTTTCTTGGGGATCGTGATGTGAGCAAGTTGAACAAAAATCAACTTTCAGAAGTTAGAAACAATAAGCTTGGTTTCATATTTCAGTCATTCAATTTACTTCCGCGCCTGAGTGCGTTGGCTAATGTGATGCTGCCTTTGTATTACAACTCTTTTGAGGATATCTCTGATATTGAGGCTCGAAGCCGTGCAGCAGATTCATTAGAATCTGTAGGTTTGGGTTCCAGGCTAAACCATTACCCCAATCAACTTTCCGGGGGACAGCAACAAAGGGTTGCCATCGCTCGCGCTCTGGTCAACCATCCCTCGGTAATTCTTGCGGACGAGCCTACTGGTAATCTGGATTCAAAGACTGGCGTTGAGATCATGGAAGTGTTGAGTTTACTGCATAAAATGGGCACAACCATTGTGATGGTAACGCATGAATCAGACATTGCGCAGTATGCTGACAGGGTGATATGCGTGAAAGATGGGTCGATCACTTCAGAGCATGATTGTTCAAATCCTCCTACCGTTTTCCAGAAAGACTAAAGATGAAACCTAAGAAAATTCTTCGATCGGCTTGGGAAGGACTAACGCTCAATAAAGGACGTTCATTTTTGACCACCCTTGGGGTCATTATTGGAGTTGCTTCAGTGATCATTATGTTAGCAATCAGCGCGGGTACCGAAATGGCAATTGCTGAAGAAATTAACTCTTTGGGAGCAAGCCTTGTGATTGTTTCCCCAGCCCGCGGGATGCCTGGAAGTGCTAAAAACTTATTGTATGATGACGCAATGGCAATTCGGGAACAGGTTGTTGGGATTGTTGGAGTTTCTGCAGAACAAGCTCCTCCTGCTCAAAATATTAAAGCCAATGACAAGACCATGGAATCAATTTCCGTAATAGGCACCTCAGCAGAATTTCCTGCTGTTCGCGATTATCTTGTTGCTTACGGCAGGTACTTTTCAGAAAGTGAAGATGATCGCAAAGCCAAAGTTGCTGTTCTGGGAGCTGGAATCGCAACAGATTTATTCGGAGAAAGTGACCCAATCGGGCAGGTAATCACTGTAGAAACAACCAAACTGACCATCATTGGTGTTATGGAAGCCAAAGGCATGGTTTCTGACATAGATTATGACGGACGAATCTATTTACCAATAAACCTGGTATTTCAAAAATTTGTTCCTTCCATGAATATTGGCGGTGAACGAATCAGAACAATCTATGTTAAAGCCGAAAATCCAGAACAAATCCCAAGCGTTATTGCACAAGTCACTGATTTGCTGGCTAAACGTCATGATGTTGAAGGAACCACCCCAGATTTTTCTGTTCAAACCCAACAAGACATCATTTCAACAAGAGAAGCTACTACAGAAGCCTTCCGCAACCTATTAGCCTGGGTAGCCGGGGTTTCATTGGTAGTCGGTGGCATAGGCATAATGAACATCATGTTGGTAAGTGTGACAGAACGAACACGGGAGATAGGTTTGCGCCAGGCATTAGGAGCAAGACCATCCGATGTTTTGCTTCAGTTCTTACTCGAAGCTGTAATTTTAAGTCTTGTCGGAGGTCTGGTTGGCATCGTGATTGGCTTAGCGGGCTCCTATATTTTTGGCATTTTTGGCGGTATGAAAACCGCCATTGTGCCACTTTCCATTCCATTAGCATTTGGAGCAGCAGCCCTGGTAGGCATCTTTTTTGGATACTACCCGGCTGTCCAGGCTGCAAAACTCGATCCTATTGTCGCATTGCGACATGAATAAATAGAATAATAAGGACAATTTCAATGAAACGTATATCACTAATCTTAGCGGTTGTTTTAGTAGCTATTTCAATAGCTGGATGTGGGTCTTCCTCTGAACCAACACAAGCACCTGCCTTGGTTGAACCCAATGTTCAAACAAGCAAAATAACTTCAGAGCCAAATCTTGCAGATCCAAACACGGTTACCTTCGAATATGAATATGAAAACGCCATTTCAAGAAGGTTAATGCTATCTTTCGGCATTTTAAAGTTAGCAGACACGGATGTTCAAATCGATAAGGAACAAGCCTCCCAATTTTTATTTCTCTGGCAGGCTCTAAGCAATTTGACCAACTCCGGTACCAGCGCTGACGCAGAAGTGGATGCCTTATTGTCTCAGATAGAACTTGTTTTTACTCCTGAGCAAATTAGCGCGATTAATGCCATGAAACTAACCCAAACAGATATGCAAACATGGGCTCAAGAAAATGGGATAACTTTTGGATCGGGCACAGGGTCGGAACAAACTCCTGGTCAGGGTATGGGACAGGGATCAGGGATGACAGACGATGAAAGAGCAACCAAGCAAGCTGAAAATGGTATGACTGGAAATAGCACATCGCGAGATAGCGGTATTTCTTCAGCAATCACTAAGGCGTTAATAAGTTACTTGGAAAATTTCCAGTGATTTCGATTCTGGTAATTTGTCCACCGAACAATTGTTGATAAAGTCGATAGGAATGGAACTAAGTATTTAAAAGCAAAACACTCTTAGCGCACTTTTTTTGACTTTGAATAGCCTTGCAAAAAGACCAGCGAAGGTTGGGTAATTGCGGGCTATTTTCTGTTTTTCTTCCGCTGAATCTGCTGGTACATCTCGCCCATTGTGCCGCCGTTAATGCCCCCAAAAACCGCCATAAAGCCAACCAGTGGAGCTAATAGCCCTGATTTCCAGGTCATCAACACAATCACAACCAAGCCGGCAAGTCCACCGTAGACCCCGTAGGTGGGACCGCGCCTGTCTTTCGCCAAGAGCGTCACCAAGAAGCCAATCGTTAGAGCGCCTAAAAAAATACCGAGCATGAGAGTCGTATCGACGCCCTGCATCAATTCACCATAGCGCAGCATCATCGAATCCATCAGGCTGAAAAAGAGCAGCGCCCAACCAACATTCAATAGCATGGCAAGACCAAGATAGGCATATTTGGTTCCACGGGGATCGAGCATCCGGCTAAGTTTCATGGAAAGAATTGTACCGTAGAAGCCATGTCATTGCGTAAAAAGAAGTCAATTGAAATTGTCTTCTAAGGCAAAACCGCATGATAGAGCTGATTCCCAAATGCCAGGAAAATACGTCGGTCCGGGCTAACATAAAAAGCGCTGGCTTTTCCTTCAGGCAATACACCTGCGCTTACCCCTGACCGTAATACTTTATTCAGGTTCAGGCGCAGGCTAAACTGATAGAGTTCAGCTTTTTCAGCCTCAAGATAGTAGATGGAGGGGTCTGGTGGCGGAGAATAAGCGATCTGCTCAAACTTCAGTGTCGCAAAATCCACATTCGCGCCACTGGTGCCGGCATCCAGGTAAGGATAAGGATCGTCACAGGAAGTTATTCCTGAAACAAAGGAGGACAAACAGTGCGAACTGTGCCCATCGGCATGCAGTAAGAACAATTCTTCCCCTTCAACCTCAAGGTCAACAGCATTGGTAAGATCAACAAGCTCTTCGTCAAAAAAGACCGATGGGGCGTTGTTAAAATTAGCGGTAAAACCACGATAGATCCAGAGTGCTTTGTTTCCGGGGTCGAGCACGTAGAGACGGTTGCTGTCGAATACCATTCTTTTCAACGCAGCCCAGCCGAGTTCCGGGGTTGGCAAATGGGCAGCACTCGGGCTGGTGTTGGGAGAGCAATAAATCAGGTTCCCTTCAGCGTCAATCGCCATCACTGGAGCTTTAGCGGGGTTGTTGAGAGGAATACTGATCAGGTCGACCAACTCGCCCACCTGGACACCTTCATAAGTTCCCGGTCCGCAAACAAATTCGCTGTCCATTTCATAACCAGAGGTAAACAAGCGCAGATATTTCACCGATCCGCTGGCTTGGTCGAGTAAATAGAGGTCGTTATTCAAAGAGACTATCACACTGATATTCAGACCAGGGTAAAGGCTTGGGGCAAAAGCAGGTACATATTGAAGCCTCCTGGCGCCATCCAGCTCATCTATGGCAATTTGAGCCCGCAGTCGCAGGGTTTGCACCTCGGCGGTGTCCTGGTAAGCTGCAGCCTGGTCCAGCCAAACAAGGGCTTGTTCCCAGCCTTCTCGCTGAAGGTCTTCGGATTGCATTAAGGCAGCATTGTTGACCGATGCCTGTGCTTGTGCCAGGTAATAAGCATATTCGTGATCTTCGCCGCGGTTGAAGAAAACCATCGCTGCTATAAAAACAATCACCAGCGGCACCAAAATCGCAATCAGCGCCTTCATTAGCGGAGAAAGCTCCTTCACATTTTCAGCTTGCTCTGTCGTCCCAGCTTGTTTCCCAGCAGATGCGATCGTTTCCGCTTTGTCTTCTACATTTCGCAGCCAACCTGCACCTGATGCAACTCCCTGGAGAGCTTTTTCTTTTATGACCCCAAAATCAGGTCTCTCATGATCTCGTTTGGCAGCAGAATCTTCGACCTGATCCTCTGGTTCGGTTTCGACCGGAATTGATTCAGATCCCCCGGTTGCAGGTACTGGTTCAGCGGGATGTTCTTCGACTTCTACTTCCTCAGGTGGCTCTTCCTGGGTTGTTTGAGGATACAGCACAGCCTGCCCGAACAGGTTTTCCGCAAGGCTGGGCTCGTAGGGGAGTGTTTCCTGGTTGTCCTCAATCTGTTGTTGCTCTGGCTGGATCTCCTGCAGGGCAGGTTCTTCTAAAGCGACTGAAGTTAACTTGTCTGAAGGTAATAAAGAAGCAAAATCAAACGAGGCAATATCAGCGTTTTTAATCTTATTGGAACCGATGCAGATTTGTGTGATGCCCAGGGGCTGATTTTCTTCTGACCTGAGGGTCAATTCACCTACCAACAAAGAGTTATCTTCCGAATCAATAACCTCCCCTTCAAACGGCATGCTGAAAACAACGGTTTCATCACCTTTCAAGGACAACTGATAATAGCGGGGGTTGGTTACAGTAACAACGCCTAAACCGCGTTGATCGAGTGTTTCGTCAAAAAATGATTCCACTTTTCCATTCGAAAGAACCAGTGCCTGGCTTGCTCCAACCTGTGCAAGAAATAAGGTGTCTTGATGAATCACTCCCAACGACAGGCTGCCTGTTTGCCAGGATTCGGGTTGATCAAAATGAGGATTCTTTTGCAGAAAAGTACGGTTCAGCCCGTCCATGAACTCACGAATTGCTTTGGTTACCGAACCACTGGTCTTGAAGAAGTCGTTTGCCAATTCTTCCATCTCTTTTTTCAAAGAGTCAGCAGGCTCAGCGTTGTTTTTCAAGCTCAGAAAAACCAAGAGCAGATCATCCTCCCTTCCCCTGGTTCTTTGTTTTGGGTTATTGAAGGCTGTGAGGGTAGCGCGCTGCCCATCGGGTTGGAATATTGTGAGATCGAATTTCATGATGCACCTTTTCTTAATGCAATAATGCCTGGTACAAACAGTACACAATTCGTGCCAGAGAGTATAATACCGTGCATGGAATTGACCCTGATAACGAGTGAAAAAGAGTGGGAAGAGCTTCGCCCTGAATGGGATGAATTGGTGTCCTCCAGTTTTCGCCCCTATCCCTTCCTCCAATTTTGGTATTTGTTCAATTGGTGGAAGAGTTTAGGCGGGGGCGAATGGTCAAAAGTAAATTCAACCTTACAGATCGTTACTGCCAGGGAAAATGGAATTTTGGTTGGGATCGCTCCTCTTTTTTTCTCATACAAAACGGGTTTTGAGCCCGCTCTTCGTTTTATCGGACAAATTGAGGTAACGGACTACCTTGATTTCATATGCCTGCCTGACAAATTGGATGAATTTCTCAGACAGCTGCTGGATTTTATCGATCTAAATCAGGATCTCAAAACAAAAAAGTTGGAATTAGCCAATATCCAAGACGAATCAAGGACTATTGCCTTATTGGAGGGTCTTTGTCAACAAAGGCAGAAAAACTTTGAATTGAAAGTTCTGCAACCTTCACCGGCTATTCACCTGCCTGCTACCTGGGAAGAATATCTTCAGAGTCTTAACAAAAAACAGCGTCATGAAATGCGCCGGAAAGCACGTAACGTCGAGCGAGATTACCAGGTTGAGCTTGTTTTTTTGGAAACTTCAAGCAATATTGAAGATGAAACAAAACGTTTTATCGAATTAATGCGTTATGCAGAAAAAAAAGCAGCATTTCTAACTCCAGAGACAGAGCAATTTTTGTTAGGATTTGCTAAAAATTCTGAGAAACCCGCATGTTTACAGTTTGCGAGTCTGCTGCTGAATGGTGAGCAAGCTGCTGCCTACCTGAACTTTACCTGTGACAAAAAGCTGTGGGTTTACAACACCGGCTGGAACCCGGAATTTTCGAAAGCCTCTCCTGGTTGGGTGTTGTTGGGCAAATTGATTCAGTGGGCAATTGAAAACGGTTTGGATGAAGTTGACCTGATGCGGGGGGACGAGGAGTACAAATATCGTTTTGGGGGTGTTGACAGACATGTTGTTCAGGTAGTCTCCGAATGAGTGTAAGACCTCTTTAGCCTTCTCAATAGAATGGACTGAAGAGCCGGTTACAAGCTCTGATACGCTTGCAAGCAGTGTGACCAGATTCTTCGCTATCGCTCAGAATGACAAGACTTCCTCTTCTAACACAATATTAACCAACCTCAGGTATGCTTTTCTTGACGAGTAAATTACCGCATGGTAACATTAAATCTACTGAATTAGCACTCTCGGGTTGAGAGTGCTAATTATGAAAAAAAGATGAACGAACTAACTGACCGACAAAAAATTATTCTTTCCCTGGTCGTGCATGAGCATACTCGCACGGCACAGCCTGTGGCATCTAAAACGCTGATCAACGGTTATAACCTAAAAATCAGCTCAGCCACCGTACGGAACGAAATGAACACTCTGACCGAGCAAGGCTTTCTGCGACAGCCCCATACTTCCGCTGGTCGCGTTCCAACTGAAGAAGGTTACCGTTTTTTCGTTGGAAACATGGTTCAACATACCGCGCTGCCTTCTGCTACGCGCAACACCATTGCTCACCAATTCTACCAATCCCGTAAAGGGTTGGAATATTGGCTTCCGCTGGCAGCTTCAGTGCTCGCCAATCAATCGCAAGCGGTATCGATCGTCACTGCCCCACACAGTGAAAAAGTTACGTTCAAACATCTCGAACTGATCGCAACCCGCGCTTCCCAGGTGTTGATGGTTTTGGTGTTGGTTGGTGGGGAGATCCAGCAGCAAATTCTTTCGCTGGATGCCATCCACAGCCAGGAGCAGCTTTCTCAAATCGCTGCGCAGATCAATCACATTTGTGAAAATGCCAGCCTTGAGCAAATCAAGAACCTGCCCCTTACTCCGGATCCCCTGGTCAACCAGGTGATTGCAGCGGTGTCTGACCAACTCAGCATCGCCAGCAAATTGGTAACAGGCGAGCTCTATTTGGATGGGCTCACCAATGTATTGTCAGAGCCTGAATTTTCAGATTACAGCCCAATTAACTCTCCATTACGCTTCCTCGAAGAGCGCCCTATGCTCGATGACCTTATCGCGCGGACGGTTTTGACTGAGGAAATCGGCGGAGTGCAAGTATTGATCGGCGGTGAAAACACCTGGCGTGAACTGCAGAACTGTTCTGTCATTTTGACGCGTTACGGCGTGCCTGATCAACTTTCTGGTGCCCTGGGCATACTTGGTCCTATGCGAATGCCCTACAGCCAGACCATCAGCACCCTTCGTTACGTAGCAGAATTGATGTCCGGGCTGGTCTCTGACAATTTAGTTAATTAACAAACAACAATCTAACTGAGGATTTTATGACTGAAGAAGAAAAACAAAACAACGAAAACAACGAAAACGAAGAAACATTCCTGGAAGAAAATGGGGTCCAGAGTGACCTCCAAGCTGCCATAGCAAAAGCGAATGAGTACCTGGATAGCCTCCAGCGTGAACGTGCCAGTTTTGCCAACTATAAACGCCGTATTGACCAGGAAAACGCTGCTCTGGCAGACCGACTGCTTGGAGATCACATCAAAATCTTCCTGCCAGTGATGGACGACCTGGAACGAGCGCTCAATCATACGCCCTCCGACCCAGACTGCGCCAATTGGATTTCCGGTATCGATCTGATTCGCAAGAAACTGCTCAAGACCCTGGAAACGCAAAACGTCAGCACGATTGATCTGAAACCTGGCGACCTGTTTGACCCCCTCAACCAGGAAGCTGTCACACATGAAGAAAATGACCAGTTTTCCGACGGACAGATCATCGAAGTCCTTCAGACTGGCTATCAAATACATGACCGAATCATCAGACCCGCCCTCGTTCGGGTAGCTAAATAGGAGAAGCAATGTCAAAAATCATCGGTATCGACTTAGGTACAACCAACTCTGCAGCCGCAGTCATGATGGGCGGCGAACCCGTGGTGATCCCTTCTGCAGAAGGCGAACGTCTTGTTCCTTCCGTAGTAGCCGTTAATAAGAACGGTGAACGGTTGGTGGGTCGTGTTGCCCGAAACCAGGCAATCATTAACCCTGAGAATACGATTTTCTCAATCAAACGCTTTATGGGTCGCAAAACAGATGACCCCGAAGTGCAGAGAGCAATGAGCCTGGTGCCCTACAAGATAAACAGCGCTTCAAACGGAGATGTTCGCGTCGTCTTGGACAACAAAGACTACACAGCACCAGAGGTCTCTGCCATGATTTTGGGCAAACTCAAACGGGATGCAGAGGCTTACCTTGGCGAACAAATCAACCAGGCTGTCATCACGGTACCTGCCTATTTCAACGACGCTCAGCGCAACGCTACCAAAGATGCCGGCAAGATTGCCGGATTGGAAGTGCTGCGGATCATTAACGAACCAACTGCCTCTTCGCTGGCTTACGGGCTGGACAAAAAAGAACGAAACGAAATTATTGCAGTTTATGACCTCGGCGGAGGTACTTTTGATATTTCCGTGCTCGAGGTTGGCGAAGGCGTATTTCAAGTCAAATCCACTTCAGGAGATACCTTCCTGGGCGGTGACGACTTTGACCAACGGATCATCGATTGGTTGGCAGACGAATTTAAGAAGGAAAACGGCATCAATCTCCGCGAAGACCGCCAGGCGCTGCAACGCCTCAAGGAATCCGCAGAAAAGGCGAAAATTGAGCTCTCCAGCACCATGCAATCGGAGATCAACCTGCCCTACATCACTGCCGATGCCTCCGGACCCAAGCATCTTGTCACCACGTTGACCCGCTCGAAGCTGGAACAACTGACCGGTGACCTGATCCAGAAATCGCTTAAACCCGTGCAGCAAGCCTTGACTGATGCCAACCTGAAACCCAGCGAAATCGACGAAGTTGTCATGGTTGGCGGAATGACACGTATGCCTGCAGTACAGGATGCCGTGCGCCAATTCTTCAACAAAGAGCCCCACAAGGGCGTTAATCCGGACGAAGTTGTCGCTATTG
>DOEX01000080.1:0-919 GCA_003532515.1 Anaerolineaceae bacterium
TTGAGTGCGGATTCAACGGCTTCGGCACCGCTGTTCATCGGCAAGACCATCTCATAGCCAGTCACATCAGCCAGTTTTTTATAGAAAAGACCCAGTTTGTCATTGCGGAAAGCACGTGAAGTAAGACCAATTTTTTGGGCTTGATCAATGCTTGCCTGGACGATGCGCGGATGGCAGTGCCCCTGGTTGACAGCTGAGTAAGCACTCAGGCAATCCAGGTAGCGTTTGCCATCCACATCGGTGACCCAGGCACCCTTGCCTTCACATAAAACAACGTTGAGGGGCTTGTAGTTGTTGGCTCCGTACTGAGACTCGATATCGATGTAATCTTGTGTATTCATTAATTATTTGCCTCCTAATAGGGTGTAAAGAACTGCTTTTTGTGCATGTAAGCGGTTGTGTGCTTCGGGGAATAGTCGTGAATGAGGTCCGTCAGCAACATCGTCAGTGATTTCCTGCCCACGATGAGCAGGCAGACAGTGCAGCACGATCGCGTCCGGATCGGCTTCGGCAACGAGGGCATCATTGATTTGATAAGGTGGGAAGACCTTTTCGCGTTTTGCGGATTCTTCTTCCTGACCCATGCTGGTCCAGGTGTCGGTGTAAATTACTTTGGCATTCTTAACAGCTTCGTGCGGATCGCGCAGGAAGGAAAGCTTGCTGCCACTGGCTTCTGCGTAGGGCTTGATGGTTTCGATTGCCGATGCGGGCATGTCGTAATCTTCAGGGTTGGCGATGGTGAAATTCGCACCCAGTTTAGCAGCAATTTGCATTAATGAAACAGCCACGTTGTTGCCATCACCAACATAGGTGATGTTGATATCCTTGATCTGACCAAACTCTTCGTAGATGGTCATGATATCGGCAAGCGCCTGGCAGGGGTGGCTGTAATCACTGAGACCGTTGATCACAGGGATGG
>DOEX01000080.1:1005-12820 GCA_003532515.1 Anaerolineaceae bacterium
TTATACTCTTTTTTGAGTTGAATGGCGAGGTCCAAGAGCTCTTGCAGCTCTTCGGGGGTGTAGTCGATGATGTCCAGAAAATCTTTGTGCATAGTTAAATTTCACTCTCCTTTAGTATCGAATTAAGACAAAAATTCATAGCTCAAATCTGGAAGCTCTGAGCAATGATATTCTTCATGGGATTGTACCAGAGAGTTGCTTTTAGCTGGGAAAATGGGACGACTATATCGAGAAAGACTGCACCCTGGGACGAATAATTCTCTGTTCAGAAAGGTATTACGATAATCTATTCAGGGTTGTACTGAATACCCCCCTGGAGTGGGTTGCCGATTTTCCTGAGGATTTGGTCCTGTGTTTTCGTCATTTCCGCCCATTGCTCTTTCTGGTCATGATCGAAACCTGCCAGATGGAGTAATCCGTGCACAAAGAGCAGCTCAATTTCTGATTGAATCGAGTGACCCCCCACCTGTGCTTGCTGTCGGGCTTTTTCAAACGAGATTACGATATCCCCAAGGTACTCTTCTCCTGTCTCAGGATCGGTAAAAGCGTTTTCAAAAGATAATACATCCGTTGGGGAGTTTTCACCTCTCCAGGCATGATTAAATTGGCGAATCACTCGGTTGTTGGTAATCCTTAATGTAAGTGAGGTGCTCTTGGCCAAGCCCAGCACTTTTGTCCCTTCAAGGAAGGCTGTCGCAAGCCGGCTTTGATCGATTTCCTTGGCATAAGATTTCGGAAGAATTAGGTTTAACATGGGCGTGACCTCTGGAAGGGTTCAGGAAGATTGCCTTGCCTCAGTGGGAGGGGTTTGATGGGCTTTTTTGGGCATCTCAGGATACTTAATGCGGGGATGGTAGGATTGCTTTAGGGTATTAAAGAATGATTTCTTAATCGTTTGTAGATCTCTGAGGGTTAGATCCGTGTTATCCAACTGACCAGTGCCTTGAACTACTTCAAAAACACTATCAATCACTTCCGTGATTTCCTCATCACTCCTGGGTGTGTTAGCCCGTGCACGCGCTTCCGTCCCGTCGGCTAACATGAGCAAAGCAGTCTCCTTGGAACGAGGGGAAGGTCCAGGATAGGTGAAATCATTGATGTCCACGTCTGCAGAATTTTCAGCAAGTTCGAGAGCATGATTATACTGGTACCGTGTCACGTTTGAACCATGATGTTCGCGCATAAAATCGATGATGCGCGATGGTAGACGATACTTTTTTGCCAGGGCAACGCCATCACTTACATGTCGAATGATGGTCGCAGCGGCAACGTTAGGATCGATACTATCGTGTGAATCAATCTTGTCCCTGACCTGATTTTCAATGAAGAAGCTTGGGTTTTCAGCTTTGCCAGCATCATGATAGAGTGCACCAACCCGAACTAAAAGGCGGTCCGCGCCGATGGCATCTGCGGCTTGTTCTGCCAGGTTGGAAACCTGAAGGGAGTGTTGATAGGTCCCAGGAGCATTGGTGAGAATGTGTTGAAGCAGAGGATGATCTGGACGGGAAATATCCATCAATTGCAATGCAGTCGGAACATCCAGTACGAAAGCAAAAATGTTTTGGAGCAATAAAGCAAAAGTGCTCGAAGCCACTCCGTTGAAAAGTCCTGCGCCGATCAGGGAGGCAATTCCGACCCAATCTGTATTCCCGTCACCTAAGCGGAATGCAACGATCACGACGGTAGAAAATAGACTGATCACAATGCTCGCCAGTATGAATGAACTGACCCGGCGACCTTTGCCAAGCACGAGCACACCTGCAATCGTCGGCAGCAGATAATACAATCCTAATTCCGTACTGCGATTGTGACCGTATACTGTCAGTGCCACTAATAAAAGCGTATAAAAGATGCTGAATTGGAGATTGAATACAATCGCAAGCGTCAAACCAAAAGCTGCAATCGGAAACAAGTAGGGTAGGACCGTTCGGTCCATTACCAGGAACTTTGCCAATCCCAGGAAGAGAAGGAAGAAGACAGCCACCAACAGAATCGAATTCAGTTGATTGAAGGATTCCTTCTTGGTTTTTTGATAATATATCAATGCAAGAAAACCAATAACAGCGACAATGGCACCACTGCTGAGTAGAAGGGTAGCCCGGTCAGTGGGTTCCCCTAAACCGAATGCGGTCAAAGCTTCGAGATCACCAGGGGAAACAATTTCACCACGCCTGACCAAAACTTCCCTAGCCATGATTTGGCGAGTGATTGGTTCGATTGACGAGCGAGCTTGATCTCGTGCAACCTGGGTTTGTTCTTCGCTGAAGAGGCTTGTTGGAACAATGTACGGGGAAACCATTGAGATGATCAGCTTGGTTTGATCGCTTGGAAACGAAAAATCGATTGTTGCCGGCAGGTTGCTCTTGACTGTCCCCAGTTGGTTGTTGCGAATGCTCTCTCTTAATACAAATTCAAGTACACGGCTTGCTTCGACGCCAACCGCTTGCCATTCTTCTTCGGTCAATTCAAGCAAGTTGATAAACTCAGTCTCCGTAAAGTGCAGATCGTCAAGTGATTTCAGATCCTGCACTTTTTGGACCTGGGTGGAGTAGTTGTCGTTTCTAATTGTTGAAATAAAGTACAACGTGTTTCCCAATTTTTCCAATTGGGCTCGGGCGATATTTGGATCTGGTGGCAGATAAACCGGTTGTATAGCTGCCGCAGCGCTTTCACGGGCAGCATCAGTGAGGACACGAGATTCGAAGGTCACTGAATAAGGTGCCAGGATTTCTTGCGAAGACACCTCACCGATTGCAACCATTTGCGTCTGCTGGTTCAATAAATCGGGCAAAACCAGGGCACCAAAGGCAAGCACGCAGGATAGGATCAGTATCACCAATTTGAGTGCGCCATTTCTTTTGCGCGGTTTTTCCTTGATCGGAACCTGGTTTGCCATGGTTTATGCTTTGTTAAGCTCTTCTTTCACGATCCGGCTGGCTTCAGAGTTGGTTGCCATACCCTGCAGTTTAGGAAGCAGAACTTTCATTACTGTACCCATGTCTTTTGAGGAAGTGGCATTAACATCTTTGATGGTTTGTCGCACCAGCTCTAGCAGTTCTTCCGGGCTTAATTGCGCTGGCAAGTAAGTTTTCAGGATTGCGATTTCCGCAAGAGCTGCATCGATCAGATCTTGCCGATTTGCCTTTTCTGCATCCGCAAGGGATTCATTGCGCGTCTTGATCTCTTTTTGAACAACCCCTAAAAACTCATCTTCAGTCAAGGGCTGTCCTTTGTTTACTTCTGCCAGTTCAATGGTGGATTTCAGCAGCCTGATGACCCATTTTTGAGTGTCATTCCGGGCTTTCATTGCAATCGCCAAATCGTTTTGTAGCCTATTATGAAAATTCATAGGTTTATTATACTCGTTGAACTGTTTGCTTCAATTTCTAAGGCGATACGGTTATAAGCTGTTTGAGCCCATCAAAAGTAGTTTCGCCGATCCCATCGACCTTCAGAAGGTCTTCAATGGTCAAAAAATAACCATTCAGTGTACGATAGGCTATGATGGCTTTAGCTCGCACGCTTCCAATACCAGGCAGGCTTTCTAACTGCTCCTGGTCTGCAGTGTTGATGTTTACCAAGGTCTCAAGCGTAATTTCCATGCTTCGTTGATCATTTTCTGTGGCTTCTGGCTGCTCTAAAGAAGGAATGTAGACTCGCTGCCCATCGGTCAACTTTGTCGCCAGGTTTAGCAAATCTTCCCGTGCTTGCTCTGTTGGTCCTTGGGCGGCATCGATGGCATCTTGAACAATCGCTCCTTCTGGCAGATGGTACACCCCAGGCAACTTCACCTCACCGGTGACATGAACCTGGATCAGGCTGAGGGTTGGGCTGGGTTCCGGGGTGAGATTCGGGGTTACTGTAACCAGGATGAAGCCCTGGTCGTTTTGCGGTAAGCTCACAAACCTGTACAACCCGCTCAGCAAGAGCCCCAGAAGGATGCCGCCAAGTAACCACTTCCAACTTTTCATGTTACTGAAGGGCTGTTTTCCGCCTCGAGCATCATCTTGAAAGCTTTGATGGAAACCTCCAGCATATCAGGTGACGGTTCGCGGGTGGTCAGTTTTTGTAGCCATAAATTCGGTTTGATCAGCCAGCGAACTACAGCAGATTTATCCATCCAGTTTGCAGCAAAGCGAATGTACTCATAAGCAATGCCAGATACCAGCGGCAGCATCAAAACCCGGGAGATTAGACGCCAGTGGATCGGTAGTGGACCCAGAAGCGTGAAAATCAGAACTGACAGTAAGACCAGAGTCAGGATAAAGGAAGTACCGCAGCGTGGATGCACCAGGGTTTGTTTTGCAACAACCTCAGGGGTCATTTCAGATCCTGATTCGAAAGCATTGATGGTCTTATGCTCAGCACCATGGTAGGCGAAGACCCTCTGAATTTCCGGGATTCGTCCCATAACAGCAAGGTAAGAGACCAGGATGATCAGCCGGAACAAGCCTTCGAGCAGGTTGCTCCACCACGAAGTCATACTCAGAAACTTTTCAGCCAAACCTGCCAGCAAGGCAGGCAAAACAAAAAATAAGCCGATCCCCAACACCAGAGAAATTAAAACTGTTCCTACCAAAGCAGGACCTTCCAACTGTTCGTCTTCTCCAGAGGCAAAATTGGCAGATTTTGTCAGAAGGCGTGTGCCCAGGTTAAGCGAATCCCACAGACCGATGATCCCACGAATAAATGGGATTTTCATCCACTTGGAGCGATAAAGATTAGGTAGTTCCTCTTCGTAAGTCACTATTTCGCCAGAAGGTGTACGAACTGCCATGGCGACATTGCGTCGCCCTCGCATCAGCACACCTTCCATCACGGCTTGCCCGCCGTAGGAAGGCAGGCGTAACAAATTATCATTTGGCATCGAGATTATCCACCGAAACTGAGATAAAAACGGATCAAGGTTTCGATACCTTTCAACCAGGTTGGCATGTGCATGCGTTCGTTTGGTGCGTGTATTCCATCATCCGGTAATCCAAAGCCTGTCAGGAGAGACTTGACTCCCAATTCCCTTTGCATCACAGTCGCAACAGGGATGCTGCCACCCTCTCGTTTGTAGGTGACCGGGGTTTGCCAGACGGCGCTCATAGCCTCCACGAGGTTTTGGGCACCAGGGGCATCGTCTGCAAGATAAGCTGGTCCGGCACTGTGCAGGAATATCTTTGTCCGGACAGTATCTGGTGCAATAGAGAGAATAAAGTCTTTAGCCAGGTTGAAAATTTCTATTGGATCCTGGTTGGGGACCAGGCGGCAGGAGATTTTGGCTTTGGCGTAAGCAGGAATGATGGTTTTGGCACCTTCGCCGATAAACCCAGCATACATTCCATTGACGTCCAGAGTTGGACGCACTCCCTGGCGTTCAACAGGAGTGTAACCAGTTTCACCAAAAACTGCTGGTGATCCAGTCATTTCCATGATGGTCTCCTCGCTCAACTTGTTCGTTGAAATTCGGAGTTTGTCTTCTTCAGAGAGCGCAGGAATGCGGTCATAGAAACCAGGGATTGCAACTGTGCCATCCGGGTTGTGCAGTTTCGCGATGATCTGCGAAAGGACGTTGGCAGGATTGGCAACATTGCCGCCCCAGAGACCTGAATGGAGATCCGCCTTGGGACCATCCACGCGCACTTCGAAATAAGACATACCTCTCAACCCGTAAACCAGTGTTGGTTGGTCTTTCCCCACCATGCCCGCATCGGGGTTAAGGATCATGTCACAGCTCAATAAGTCTGTATTACTTTCGATAAAGCCATCCAGAGAAGGGGAACCGATCTCCTCTTCACCTTCCAACAGGAATTTGACATTGATTGGCAAGTCACCTGTTTGCAAGACGCTCTCGAGTGCCAGGATGCTCGCCATTACCTGACCCTTCATATCCGAAGCACCACGTGCATAGACATAATCATCCCGAACTTCAGGTTGGAAAGGATCACTTTTCCATTCATCCAGCGGATCGACAGGTTGGACGTCATAGTGTCCATAAACCAAGAGCGTTTTAGCATCTGGGTTGGTTGATTTCTTTTCAGCAAACAAAATTGGATGCATATCGGTCGGGAATATTTCCACCCGCTCAAAACCTAATTTTTCCAGGTATCTGGAGAGGAATTGAGCAGCTGTTAGCATGTCGTCATGATGACCTGGATCTGTCGAAACCGAAGGGATGCGGACCAGGTCTAAATAGGTTTCTGTCATTTGTTTTTGGTTGTCATTGAAATATTTGATTGCTTGTTCAACGGTGCTCATAGTTGTCCTTTGTATCGTCATGGTAGGTAGATTATATGCTATTTATATTTTTTTTATGATACGATTGTCAAAACATAATTCCTGGCGATGATCTAATATAGTGTATGGGCAAATTAGATTGCACGATGAAATTTTTTCGGCAGTATTTGTTCTATAATAAATTCTATACATATAGCGATGATTATTTGAGCCAGATCAATTATGTGACAATCATGACTTTCATAAGTTAGTACCAGAAATTTAAAATTTGGCAAGGAAGGTTACGAAATACATGGAATTTGTTGAACACCGGCAGGTCATGATCTTAGGCGGAGGTCCGGCAGGATTTACTGCTGCACTTTACACTGCCCGGGCTGATTTGAAACCCTTACTTGTGACTGGGCTGATCCTCTATGGACAAGCATCGCAGACTCACTGTATCGAAAATTATCCCGGTTTCCCCGAAGGGGTGGGCGGCAGAGATTTGGGGCAGCGCCTGGATGAACAGGCTAAACGCTTTGGCACGGAAATCATTTATGACACAGTGCAATGTGTCGATTTGCAGCAACAACCTTTTAAGGTCTGCCTTTCATCTACGAACTATACCGCTGATAGTCTGATCATTTCCATGGGGGCGGATTCACGCAAGCTGGGTGTGCCTGGTGAGCGAGAATTTACCGGAAGAGGGGTTTCTTATTGCGCGACATGTGATGGTGCTTTTTACAAAGATAAAGATATTCACATAGTAGGTGGTGGCGACTCTGCTGTGGAAGAAGCCTTGTTTTTGACGAGGTTTGCGCGTAGTATTACTATTATACATCGTCGTGATCAACTCAGAGCAGGTGCAATTCTTGAAAATCGAGCGCGCAGCAACCCAAAAATTCATTTTATCTGGGATACGGTTGTCAGGGAAATTATTGGTGCTGATTCGGTCAGCCACCTTAAGATTGAAAATGTAAAGACTGGTCAACAAGACACGATTCCATCCGATGGAATTTTCATCTCCATTGGTCATACACCCAACACGGGAGTATTGGAAGGCCAGGTAAAGTTGACTGAGTTCGGAACTATCGAGATTGATAATCATATGGAAACCAGTGTAAAAGGCGTTTTTGCTGCAGGTGAAATCGCTGATCCATATTTTCGGCAGGTGGTAACTTCGGCGGGGATGGGCGCTGCAGCTGCGATTTCGGCCACAAAATATCTGTCAACATTGTAGGAAAAATTCATGGAAAATACAAACAGCGGGCTTTCGCCCGCTGTTTATTTAAGCCAGATCACTTGCTAAGGTGCTGCAGTGGGGGCAATGCCGCTACCTACCCAGCTAAACACCCGAAATTGGCTGATTGCACCGGCTTCCTCATAAATCGGATTATTGGGATCCGAATTGATCTGTCGCGCCACTGAAACGCTCCACTGAATGATGTGTGGAGTGGTGTCAATTGGTCGGAAGCTGGCTGGTAGTATGTATTTGGTATCGCTCACATAATCAACCAAAATCTTTTCTTCCGCTGAAGTAAGGTCCTGCACCATTACCCGGTAGACCTCACCTGGGAATAATGAAGCGACTGATGCCCACTGCAGCGTTACCGCCTCATCAGTGGCTGTAAAGGCAGCGCCAGAACGGGGCAGCAGCGGGTTCGGTGCCGGATAGGGTGGCAAGGGCGTTGGTGTCAGTGTCGGTCCTGCTGTTGGCAGTCGATCGCATAAGGGGATGATCAACCTATCGCCCTGCCTCACAATGTCGTTGGGCAGGTTATTGTAGATGCGGATGTCAGACATTGAGACATTGTAATTCGCAGCAATCGAACTCAGTGTCATGTTTGCTTCAACAATGATCGTATCGGTTTGGGTACACATTTCCACATCAGCAATAAAGGCTTCGGGGGTTGCGGTTGGTACCGGCGAGGGCGTGAGCGTGGGTTGAGGAACCTGTAGAATGTTCCCGGGGCTGATCAGGCAACTTGTATTTAGGTTGTTTGCCAGAATGATGCTCTGGACCGAGGTGTTGAACTGCAAGGCAATATCAAGACAGGTTTCATTATCTTTGACGGTATATTCAACCGGTGGCAGTGGCGTCCAGGTTGGCAATGGCGTCTGGGTTGGCGTATTGCTTGGTGTGGTCGTCAGGGTGGGCGTGACCGTGATGGTTGCTTCCGCATTATCCAGACCTTCTGCCTCAGGTTTTCCGCCTGTGATAATGAAGAAGATCAGAAATCCAATCAGGACGAGCATGACAACGATGATCGCTATGAAGGCGATCAGGTTCATCTTGATCTCAGGGATTCGCTTGGAATCGATTTTATCGTTGGTTTTCTTAGGCTTTAGTGTTGAAGGCTCGCTGGTAAGGTCAGTGCCACAAACGAGACACCTGCGTGCATTCTCTGAAAGTTTGGTACCACACACGGGACAATTTCGGCTTTTACTTGCCGGAGTATTCGATTGATTATTTTTCATTTTTACTCATTACCAAAAAATTCCTGCTGCTCATTTCTATTGGTAGAATTAACCAGATGACGGCAGTTTATATTCATTTTCCATTTTGTGTTCAAAGATGTCAATATTGTGATTTTATCACGTATGCTGGCATGTCCACTTTAATTCCAGCATACCTGGATGGCTTGAAAAAGGAAATGCGCTTGGTTTTGCCTGGAGCAGGTGTCGCAGAAACAATCTATTTTGGTGGAGGGACGCCCTCAATTCTGAAACCGGAGCAAGTCGGTGATCTGCTCCAAACCTTGGATGGTCTGATTGGGATCAATCCCACAGCTGAAATCACGTTGGAAGCTAATCCCGGTACGGTTACACTCGGAAAATTGAGAGATTTGCGAAAGTTAGGTGTAAACCGTCTGAGTTTAGGGATTCAATCTTTCTTTGATTCAGAACTAAAGTTGTTGGGTCGCATCCATTCGGCTGAACAAGCCCGCGAGAGCATTCTTGAATCCCAGCAGGCGGGGTGTGACAATATTAGCCTTGATTTTATCTTCGGATTGCCTGGTCAAACCCTGCAAGGCTGGCAGCAGAACCTTGATCAAGCGCTGTCTTATGGTATCCAGCATCTATCGCTTTATTCGCTGATCATCGAACCGGGTACACCTTTTGAACGTTTTGTAGCAGCTGGTCAATTGGTTTTGCCAGATGATGATTTGGTTGCTGACATGTTCGAACTGGCAATGGATTTCTTACCAAAAAATGGTTTCCAGCAATATGAAATTTCAAGTTGGGCACTTGGCACACGCAACGAATCAGGGCACAACAAAGTCTATTGGAAAAACGCTGATTACTATGGTCTCGGCGCAGGTGCTCATGGCAAAGTCGGTGACTTCCGGCTCCAGAATGTGCCATTGATTACTGATTTCATCCAAAAATTGGATCAGGCTTCTGATGAAAAGGCTCAATTTTCTCCGGCTCTGGAAGAAAAAACCTTCATCGATGAGAAGACAGCCATGCAGGAAAGTGTGATGCTGGGTTTACGTTTGACCAGGGAAGGGATTTCGGAAGGTGAATTTCGGTCTCGGCACCAGGCTGAGATGAAAGTCGTTTTCCAGGAAGAAATTGACAGAATTTTAAAAAACGGCTTAGGGGAATGGCAATCTCAAGCCGATGGAGAGCACCTGGTTTTAACTCGCAGGGGAATCATGCTTGGAAACCAGGCGTTCCAGGAGTTTGTTTAATTATTTATGCACGTTGATAATGGTACCCCAACCGTGTTTATACCACTCCTGCGGTTCGGCTATCGGAGTGGTCCAACGATAAATCCATTTGGCGTTCTCGGGTGAGAGGTTGATGCAGCCTGCACTCATGGGCGTGCCGTAATTGGTGTGCCAAAACGTGCCGTGCGTTGCCAACCCTATACTCATCTCGAAGAAGCACGTCCAGGGGACTCCCATCCATATTCTCTCTTTGATATTGCTGGTCAAAACCGCGTTACCCATATGCTTGGAGGGCATCTTGGTCTTGATTGCATATTTTCCTTCTCCGGTGGGGAAACCCGTGGAGACTTTTGATTCAAATACCAGCTGCTCTCCCTCAAAAGCCTGTAAACGCTGGAGCGGAATGGAGACGTCAATGCGTTTTTCGGCGAAAGGCACTTCAGGGTGGATTGGAGCAAATTCTTCATCCGGGATGAGGCGGGCATGCTCGTAGGGAATTGCCGTCTTGGTGCGTCCCAGCTCGTCTTCAACGCGGTACCAGGGGCGCTTATCCGGACCTTCAATGACATCGGTAACCCAATGGGTGGAATGATAATAGTACATCCAAAGTGGCTCCCAACCGCGGTCATAGCTATAAAACATAGACCGCGTATAAGGGACAGTGATTTCTGCCAATTGACCAGTATAGCGGTTGGGTTTTGAGAGCGGTTGGTATTCATACCGAACTTCGTAGAGCAATCCACTGAAAACGTAGCCCCCCCAACAACGATACCAGATTGGGTTCCAGGCAGGACCGTTGGGACCAATTACCTCTTCATAAACATTGATGATCTCGTTGTACTGGCGTTGATAAAGAATCGCGCTCGATTCGTCCGGTTCTTTATAGATGCTGACGCCATCCTTCTCTCCAACCAGCATGAGTCTGGGATGGATGACCGTTCCAGCTTCTTCATCCTGGATTTTAAAAGCCGAAGCCCCAAGCCCCAGGAGACTGAATTTGAGAAAATCGCGGCGAGTGAACTTCATAAAAACCTACTTAAGTTTCTTGAGATTGATCTCGGCAACAGATTTGTACACCATCTTTGGCTGATAAGGATATTTTTCGATGTCCTCTGTTTTGGTCGAACCTGAAAGCACTAATATCGTTTCCATGCCAGCGGAAATTCCTGCCAGTATGTCTGTATCCATGCGGTCGCCAACCATGTAGGTGTCTTCGGAGTGCATATCGAAATGGTTCAGAGCGGTTCTCATCATCAGTGGGTTGGGTTTGCCCACGAAAAACGCTGATTTTCCAGTAACCTTTTCCATTAAGGCTGCCATTGCACCGGTTGCCGGAACGATGCCAATCTCTGAAGGTCCGCTTGGGTCTGGATTGGTGGCAATAAAACGGGCACCTCGACTGATCAGTTGGGTAGCTTTGGTGATTTGATCAAGGTTGTAGGAATAGGTTTCGCCTAAAACCACGAAATCTGGTTTTAATGAGGTTTGAATATATCCCTGGCTATGGATTGCTTCGGTCAAGCCAACTTCACCGATGACGAAAGCGGTGCCGTTGGGTCGCTGGTTACTCAAAAATTCAGCTGTGGCAATCGCAGAAGTGAAGATGTTATCCTCACTGATGTCTAGTCCGGATTGCTTCAGGCGGTGCGCCAGATCCCGCGTTGTGTACTTGGAGTTGTTGGTCAGGATGGCAAATTTGCGCTTTTCTGCAACCAAACTTTGAATGAACATATCGGCACCAGGAACCATTTTAGAGCCGTGCACTAAAACGCCATCCATGTCTATCAAAAAATTCTTTTTCATAGTTCTTCTTTCTGTTTCTCTCCAAGATATAAAAAACCACTGTTGATTTTACCAACAGTGGTTAATTATACGGCAATGTTGAAGGTTTACTTCTTGGTCAAAATAATTCGGGCATCCACAACGGCCACGCCCTGTCC
>DOEX01000080.1:12869-14070 GCA_003532515.1 Anaerolineaceae bacterium
GGACCAAAGGTGCTGTCGTTGACGGAACCAACGATCACTTCGGTTGCCCAGGGAGCCATTTCCTGGATGGCGACGCCATCGATTTCAGCATCGGCTTTGTAGGCAAGAGAGTTTTCCAAAATCAGTTTCCAGGCATCGCGGACACCCTGTTCGTTCTTGATGTTCACTTTGACTGCGCCGGCATCGGATTTGTGCAGAATGTCGGGGGAGACGATCTTCATCACAATCGGGAAACCGATCTGTTCAGCAAGTTGGATCGCTTCTTCTTCGCTGTGTGCAAGGAGAGTGGGGGTGACGGGCAGACCGTAGGCTTTGAAGACGTTCTTGGCTTCAACTTCGGTCAGGGCGCTGCGACCCTTGGCGCGGGCACCGGCGATGATCTGGCGGGCTTTCTCGCTGTCAACATCGCTGGGTTTGTACATGCCGTTGTGGGCAGTTTGCAGCAATTCGTCCTGTTTGCGCAGGGACGACAGTGCTTTCACAGCCAGGTCGGGGGCGTTGTAGGTGGGAATATCGTGTTCGATCAGCCATTCTGTTGCTTTCTCGCAGCGTTCGCCGCCAATGAAGGAGACCGCCAAAGGTTTGCCAGATGCTCCGGATTCTTTTTGAGCGTTGTAAATGGCTTCCGCAATTTCCTGCGGGTCAGTAACAGAGGTTTCACAATAGAGTACAACCATGCCATCCACCCAGGGGTGTGCATAGGCATACTTGACGCCTTCATAATAGCCTGCCAGACCAGCACCGCCGGTGATATCGACCGGGTTCTTGGCGGAACCGAAGGAGGGCATGTGCTTGCGTAGTTCAGCCTGGACGTCTTCGGGGGCGAATTTGAGCGGCAGTCCGTATTTCTCGGCTGCATCGGTTGCCAAAACGCCAACGCCGCCGCCATTGGTGACGATCAGGAGGTTGTCGCCTTTCATGGTCGGCTGCAGCGAGAGCGCCAGGGTGGTATCGAACATATCGTTCAGATCTTCAGCCTGGGCAACGCCAGCCTGCTCGAAGGCGGCTTCGTAAACCTTGGCACTGCCAGCCAGCGATCCGGTGTGGGAGGCTGCAGCAGCCGCGCCGTGGGCGGAGGTGCCGGCTTTGAGGGCGATGATCGGCTTGGTGCATTTACGGGCAGCATCCATGAACTTCGGTCCGTCTTTGATGCCTTCGATGTAGAGCGTGATACAAGAAGTGCTTTCGTCTTCGTTCAGGT
>DOEX01000015.1 GCA_003532515.1 Anaerolineaceae bacterium
ATTAAGGATTGACTTGTGGAATTTATTCAAGACCTTTTAGCTAATCCAGCCTTGTTGGTGACTGTTATTCTGACCATTGGTGTCATTTTAGTCAATGGCTGGACTGATGCACCCAATGCAATCGCAACCTGCATTTCAACCCGGGCAATCAAACCACGGCAAGCCATACTCATGGCAGCGTTATTCAATTTTCTTGGCGTTTTTGTAATGACCATGATCAATAAAAGCGTTGCAATGACAATCAGCAACATGGTTGATTTTGGAACAGATATCAGAGCCAGTTCAATTGCCCTGAGCGGAGCCTTGGCATCTATCGTAGTTTGGGCAACCGCAGCCTGGTACTTTGGTATTCCCACATCTGAAAGCCATGCGCTCATTGCCGGTCTGACCGGTGCGGCAGTGGCATATTACAATAGTTTTCAAGGCGTTAACGGTGCTGAATGGGTTAAAGTAATTTTCGGATTGCTCCTCTCAACGGTTGGTGGTTTTGGCTTGGGGTGGGGCATCACCAGGTTGATTGAGGCAATCTTCAGATACCAGGATCGCCGGAAGACTAATAAATTCTTCAAGAATGCTCAAATCGGGGGCGCGGCTGCCATGGCGTTTATGCATGGCGCGCAGGATGGACAAAAGTTCATTGGCGTCTTTCTGATCGGGATGGCGCTAGCCAAAGGGCAAAATGTGACCGGTGCTATGGACATACCGATCGGGCTGATGCTATTTTGTTCTGCTATTATGGCTTTGGGCACTTCAATAGGCGGCTATCGGATCATCAAAGCAGTTGGGATGGACATGGTCAAGCTGGAAACCTACCAGGGATTCAGCGCAGACGTGGCGGCTTCGTTGGCTTTGTTGGTGGCATCTTTGTGGAATGGGCTGCCTGTTTCTACAACGCACACCAAAACAACAGCCATCATGGGTGTAGGGGCTTCGAAGAGGATCAGCGCGGTCAATTGGTCAGTAGTGAAAGAGATGGTGCTTGCCTGGGTGTTGACTTTCCCAGGTTGTGGTTTGTTGGGTTACGTGGTGACCAGAGTGCTCATACGGGTTTTCGCGTAGAGGAGAAAGATGGCTAAAAAACGCAATAATTATTACAACATGTTCAGCGACATTGCCAGCGATGCAATCAAGGCGGCTTACCTGCTGGAAAAAACAGTAAAAAATTACAATCCTGAAAAGATTGAAAAGCAAAATAAAGCAATGCATGAACTTGAACATGCGGCTGACTTGAAAAAACATGAAATGATGAAATGCCTGGTTGCAGAATTCATCGCTCCGATTGAGCGCGAGGACATTGCAACCTTGTCTTATATGCTGGATGATGTACTGGATAGCATCGAAGAGGTCTACCAGATGTTTTTTATGTACAATGTGAAAGAGATGCGGTCAGACGCGTTCGATTTTGTTGATCTGATCGTTCGTAGTACCGAAGCAATGAAAGCCTGTTTTGATGAATTCGAACACTTCCGGAAATCAGATCTGATCGCGAACAAGATCATTGAAGTGAATGTTATCGAGGAGTTAGCCGATAGCCTCTATTTTAAAGTGATCAGAGAAC
This sequence comes from Anaerolineaceae bacterium, assembly GCA_003532515.1. Taxonomy (GTDB): domain Bacteria; phylum Chloroflexota; class Anaerolineae; order Anaerolineales; family Anaerolineaceae; genus Mesolinea. The sequence continues at coordinate 1,559 of DOEX01000015.1, forward strand.
TCTACACCAAGGAAAAGGACCCCGTAAAGATCATGGTTTGGGTACAGATTTATGACAGGTTTGAAAAGATCTGCGATCTGTGTGAGCACGTGGCAGACGCAATTGGCTCAGTAATCATGAAGAATTCGTAAGAATAAAGCATTGTCATCCTGTATGTAGTTGTAGGGCAGAATGCGCTTTGATTGTGCACTCTGCCAAAACAGGACCCATCATCTGTGTAAAGGTTTTACCAATGAGCGGCAAGTTTTACAGGTGTGCTTCCTTGCCATTGCACTGTTGTCGGAGTGAGACTGCATGAGGATAGATCAGGCAAAGCCGCTTGGGCGGTCTCATTCCGACCTACCAGAATCGAACAAAATCATATCGCCAGTTTAGCCCTCTCTTCGAGCAAAATCGTGCGTATTTGAGGAAAGATATGGGGGTTGCCGCAAAGGATATCCACCTTTCCGTTCAGCAACTCACTATCGCCAAATAAGCCATCCACAATTCCGCCTGCTTCGCGCACAATCAGGATACCGGCTGCCACATCCCAGGGGTTTAAATCAATTTCCCAAAAAGCCTCCGCTCTTCCGCAAGCCACATAAGCCAGATCCAGGGCGGCTGAGCCCAGCCGGCGAATGGTCTGCACGTCACGGGAGAGGCGAACAAAGTTGTTTACATTGGAGCGGGGTGTGTCAATCAGAGATTGCCTGAACCCGGTGATTAGCAGGGAGTCTCGCATTAATTCAATGGGAGAGACCTGGATCGCAGCTCCGTTCAAGAACGCACCCAGTCCTTTTTCTGCCCAGTAGGTTTCCTGCCCAGCCGGGTTGCATATCACGCCAATTTGCAGTTCGCCTTTGTAGGCATAGGCTACAGAGACAGCATAAATCGGAATAGCGTGAGCGTAATTGAGTGTCCCATCGATCGGGTCAATGTACCACTTATGCTCACTGTCGCGGTCCTGCTCGCCGCTTTCTTCTGCGTTGATGGAATGGTTAGGAAATTCAGCCTGGATTTTTTCAAGCAAATATTTTTCAACAGCGGCATCAGCCTCTGTCACTAATTCAAAAGCAGCTTTATAGTGCATCTCGAGTTGGTCGGTCTGCATTTTTAGCGCAATTTGAGCTGCTTCAGTTGTCCAGGTTAAGACTTGTTCAAGGGTCGGTTGCATTTTTTCTCCAGTTTGAAAGTTGCATTGATTCTACCCGAGACTGATGGATTGCAGCTTTTTACCTAACCACAAAAATGTGGATAAACTGTGGGAATTGACAGGATAATCTGTGGAGATTTCTACTATAATTAGTGGATAAGTCACATATTTCTGTGGATTGGAGCCGTATGGAATCCAAAAAAGAATTGCCAAAATTCGCTGTTTTGCAGCTTTCCGGGTGTTCGGGATGCGAAGTGTCCCTGTTGAATTCAGATGAATGGATTAAAAATTTCGACCTGGTTTACATGCCGTTGGTTGTTTCTACGCACAAAATCCCTGAAGACGTGGAAGTTCTGCTTGTGTCAGGCGGTGTTCGCACGGACGAGGACCTGCACAATCTGCTGAAAGGTGCTTCGCGCTCAAAAAAAGTGATTGCTGTGGGCACCTGCGCCCTTTCAGGTGGCGTTGCTCAAATCGGAGAAGGGCATATTTCGCGTGAAACTTACCTGGATTCTGCCCATCGCTTGCGTTTGCCCAGCATGCTTCCCCGTGCCTATCCAATTGATAAGTATGTTCATGTTGATTTGTATTTACCTGGCTGCCCTCCAACACCAGAGCTTTTCATTACCGCACTTACAGAAGCGGAGGACGCGAAAATTGCCAGTATTGTTTGCCAGGAATGCGGACGCAAGAAACTGACCGATATGCGTCCAACCTCCATATCCGGCCGACGCAGCGGCACGCCTGATCCGGAAATTTGTTTGATCAACCAGGGCTATCTTTGTGTGGGCACCTCAACCCGCGGCGGCTGCGGCGCTCTTTGCACCCGACCAGGACATGCTTGTGTAGGCTGCCGGGGACCAGCCAACCCTTATCTTAATAAAGATCCTGAATTTGTGCTTGATAATCTACGCCGGGTTTTCACTCGGATGACGGACATCCCACTCGAAGAAATCAACGCCGAACTGGCATCACCTTGGTTGTCCCTGTTCCTTGGTCAGTTCACTGACTATACCCAGGATCAGTCGCTACCCCAACGGACAAAGGAAAAGATGATCTGATGACTACTCTAACCTACCCTCTAAGCCGTATTGAAGGACATGCCCGAGTTGTGATTGACATTCACGATGATGAAGTGTTCAGAGCTGATTTTCAGGCGATGGAAATGCGCGGGTTCAGCTATTATGTTCAAGGCGTTCCGGCCGAACAGATCACGGTAATCGTCCCACGCATCTGCGGGGTTTGTTCGACCGCGCACCAGGTTGCTTCCGTAAAAGCGCTTGAAGACCTTTTTGGTGTCACGCCCCCGCCACTTGCAGACGAGATCCGGGAAGTGCTGCTGCTTGGGCAGTTGATTCAAAATCAGGCTACCTCTCTCTTCATCTTTACTATGCCTGACCGCGTCAACGCCAGTTCCCTTTTTGAAATGGGAGAGAATCCGGAGAGTAAAGAGCGCCAGTTTTCTCTTGCCCAAATGTCCTTAAAAATTAGAAAAATCGGAACGGATTTGATCACCCTGGCTGGTGGGCAATTTATCCATCCCATCAAAACAGTCATTGGTGGCGTAACCAGCAGTATTCCCCGTGAAAAAGCAGATTCAATGATCAAAACAATTGAAGAATTACTGCCTGTGGCTGTAAATTTAGTGGACAACTATTGGCAGATGTCCATGGAAATGGTGGACCGTATTGGCACCTGGGGTGATGATGAACCCACTTACTATTTAACCTCGACAGAAGCCAACAATTTCCGACTCAACAGCGACCGCTTGCGAGTCATGTGCGAAAAAGGAAAGGAATGTCACATTTTCGCACCCCAGGAGTATGAAAAATTTATAAATATCGAAAGCAGCGACTACTCTTACGCAGGGGTCAGCGATTTCCAAGGTCATATCATGCGGGCAAATAGCCTTGCCCGAATCAACCTGACAGAATCCTTTGGTACTCCAATAGCCGACGCTTACCTGAAACGGTTTGGTGACGCTCATGGCAAACCCGCTCACGCGATCTTATTCTTTGACCTTTGCCGGGGGATCGAGTTGGTTTACGCGCTGGAAAAAGCCAAACAAATGCTCGAAACTGATTTGCAAAACGGCGAAACTATGGTCAAATATCAGCCCAGGGATGGTATTGGTTTTGGCTTGGTGGAAGCCCCACGCGGACCCTTGATCCACCGCTATGAAGTCGAAAGCGGACTGATCAAAAATGCGGATTTCATTATCCCTACAGTGCATAATATGCTGGCAATTCGGAGGGCACTGATGGTGGCTGCCAAACGCTATGTTAGTGCGGACGGGATCAACAGTGAGTTAGAACGGGCGGTTGGTAGAGTGGTGCGTGCTTTTGACCCCTGTATCGCCTGCGCTACAAAGTAGGCAAAAATCTTAGCGCTCGCCTTTGTATTCCGCAAGTAAGCGGGTGTAAAACTCGGTTAGAAAGGCGTTGCGCTCTTCGGCAATCAGCTTGCCAGTTGTGGTAAAAAGCTGGTCTTTGACTTTCCTGAGTTTGAAAAGGTACTCATGGTAGGAGCTGTGCGGTTCTCCTGGTTCCTTGATTCCTGTCTCCAAAAACTGTTGAGAGGGCTCGCTCAAAACAGGCTGCCCAGCCAAAACCGCGTAGGCAATAGTGCGGGCTGCACCAACTGCCCCCAGAACATCCAGCTTGTCGGCATCGAACATACACTGTGCTTCCAGTGTTTCAGGACGCTCACCATTGTGGCGGTAGCGGTGAGCACGGATGCAATGTTGAACAGTTTCAATGCGCTCCTGAGACCAGCCTTTGCTGGCAAGTACCTCACCGGCAAATTCTGCAGAGGCGATATGATGTTCTTTTCTCGCCTTTCCTCCCTCTTCTGGGCTGGCACCGCGGGAATCATGCAAATAGGCGGCGGCTTCGATGATTTCAAGGTCAGCGCCTTCAGCTCTGCCAATCCGTTCTGCCATCGCCTTGACCCGCAAGACATGCTCAAAACTATGGACTTCGTCGGCCTCTTCGTACCAGGATTTTGCCTCTTCAACGGTTATGGTCATGGATTATTCCTCACCGCTCTGGACCTGGTTGATCAGGTTCTGGGCGAGGGTTTGAAGGCGTTCCCGCTCGCTTTCATCCTCGTGTTTTTCTTTCCAAAACAAATCCAACAATTGCAGTGGGCTCAACGAACTGGTTTCCTGACCATCTGGCAAGCGACTTCGGGCGTCTGAGACGGAATTTTTGTGCAATTTGAATTCAAAGGCATCTTTAGCATAAGTATGCAAGCGGCTTTCATCGATCAGGACCTCGTAACCCTGGGGATAGGTAATTTTCAGTCGGACAATGGCGTCTTTTAGCTCTTCTGGGGAGGGCATGGCTGCAATCAACTTTTCATTGACATTTATCTCGTCTACAAGAGTGACACTGCGGTCGATAAACTTTCGGATGGGCAGTTTGCGCCATTCATAGGTGGTATGTCCCTTTTCGATATTGGCAATCACAAAACCTTTTTCCTCGTTCACTTCGCCAAAATCGACCCGCTCTATCGAGCCCGGGTAGACCACCGGTGGGTGAGAGCCGGCGTTTAGGTCTTGGTGGCGGTGGATGTGACCAAGTGCAACGTAATCGAAGCGCGGGTTACAAACTAAGCCTAAAGGGAAGATGACATCCCGACCGATTTTGATTTCCTGCTCATTACCGAGTTTTGCTCCGGCAATTGAGGCATGCGCTGTAAGGATGACTGGAAGATCAGGGTCAATTTCTGTTAGTGTTTGGCTGATCCAATCAGAAACACTGTTTTCAATGACGCGTAAAGGGTCTTCCTCTTCAGTGTCACCAGAAGTGATGGACTGCATAACGCCTGCACGCGTGATCCATGGAATGGCCATCACCTGGATAGGCAGCCCTTCCAGGTCAGCAGGAGCGAGCAAGCGCAGGTTGCTGACTACGCTGATATGTTCCGGGGCTAGCGTATCGAATTCCTGCATGGCATGGGCTTTTCGCTGAGAAGGAGAGATATCGTGGTTGCCAGTCAACAAAATGGTGGGGATGCCGGCTTTCGAGAGGCGCATCAGGCGGCGACCCCATTCGCGTTGAAAGGTTGGTGCAGGTGCGCGGTCTTTGTAGGCATCACCAGCAAAAATGACCAGATCTACTTTTTCATCGATGGCAGCCTGGACGATTGCATCGAGGCTTCGTAAAAAGTCCATCACACGTTCAGGCAGACCCGTTTCGGGGTCATGAGAGCCAAAGTTGGTCATATCGATATGGGCATCAGCAAAGTGGAGGAGTTTGATCATGGCGTAATTATAATGGAGAGACCACTCAAACCGCTTAATCATCATGAATTGCTTGTTTAATATTGCAAGAAGCATCGGATTGGTTTTCATCGGGTAAAATCGAGATATGACAAAAAATAATCGCCCTCAAATTTTATTAACCAATGATGACAGTATCAATTCACCCGGTTTATGGGCTGCGGCAGAAGCGCTTTCGACCCTCGGATTTGTGCACGTGGTGGCGCCCAGGGTACAGCAAACCTCGATGGGGCGCGCACTCCCGCGTGAATCTGACGGCATCCGGGAAGTCCAGGAGCTGGTGATCAACGGACAAAACTGGCAGGTATATGGCATTGGCGGCTCACCTGCACAGGCGGTCTTACACGGTTTGCTCACCGTAATGACAGACATCAAACCTGACCTGGTTGTGTCCGGTATCAATTATGGCGAAAATGTTGCCTCGGGCGTAACCGTCAGCGGCACGGTGGGGGCGGCTCTGGAAGCGGCAACCTTTGGCTATCCAGCCCTGGCAGTTTCTTTACAAACTGCTGTCAGTGAGCACTTCAACCTCTCGGATAAAGTTGATTTCAGTACTGCGGCATGGTTTACACGCTACTTTGCAGAAAAACTTTTGCGCCTTAAGATGCCTTTTGACGTGGATGTGCTTAAAGTTGATGTGCCGGCGGATGCTACTCCTGAGACCCCCTGGGTGGTAACGCGACAGTCGCGCCAGCGTTATTTTATGGTAACCTCACAGTTCGACCCACAGACAGGTAAAGAGACGGTCGGTTACCATACCCGGGTAGATGAGGCTACGGTTGAATGGGATAGTGACCTTAAGACGGTCTTGCTGGATAAGCTGGTATCGGTCACTCCGATCAGCCTGGATTTGACATCGCGGGTGGATTTTGGGGATCTGCGCGGGTTATTGGAATCCTAGAATTCGAAGGTAATCAAGGTAATCCTTGTACGGAGGGGTTTACTCCCTCCGGTGCCTTGAGATGTTTGGAATCTGGCGGGAGAAAATTCGTAGGTCGGAATGAGATCGTCTGGTAAGGTTTGCTGATATTGACAGTGAGCGATCTCACTCCGACATAAATTGCTACAACCTGAAGTTTGTCACTGCAAGGGAGCATTAGCGACCGTGGCAGTCTGCTCTTCCTCTTAAATCAGTCACTGCTAGGGAGCGTTAGCGACCGTGGCAGTCTGCCTTTTGGAACAGCACACCCTTACAAGGCAATTGAGACCGTTTCCTACCGTAGTGTAGTGAGCCTGTAAGGGTGACCCCAGTCCCCTGACTTTTTATCACATTTAAAGGCAGACTGCCACGACCATTTGCCAACATGCTGTATCGAACTGACCTCAAAGCTTCATGGTAAATGGCCTCGCAGTGACAAGATCAACAAAAACAGCCTGTCTCTTGAG
>DOEX01000278.1 GCA_003532515.1 Anaerolineaceae bacterium
GTCTCAGCAGCCTGCCAGGAGGCGGTTAGGGAAGCAGTGAATGACAAGGTGCCCGTCTCCAGCTCTTCGCCCTGAGGTTCTACCCAAGCCGGATAAAGCAGGTTCAGCAGATCCTGACCGGGTTGGATAACGCATACCTGCCCAATCCAGCCTGCAACAGCAGCATGCACAAGAGGAATGTTTGCGGCTTTTGCTGCCTGCTGTAAAAGCAGACGAGCGGGTATGTTGTCCAGTGCGTCCAGCACAACATGGCATCCATCGAGCAGTTGCTCGGCATTTTCAGCCGTAAGATTAGTTTGCACTGCATCAACTTCGACCAACGGATTGACCGCCATGACGCGTTGTTGGGCTGCCAGGGTTTTGGGTCTGCCCAAGTTCATCGTTGAACTGAGTAACTGCCGATTGAGGTTGGTCTCATCAAAAACGTCACCATCCACAACGCGCAAATGCCCCACACCGATGCGAGACAGGCATTCTATGACCATTCCGCCTAAACCACCGCAGCCAACCACCAGCACACGCTTTTGAGCCAGCGTAGACTGTTCGGTCTCATTGATTGCGTCGTGGTTTCTCAGATAACGGTTCACAGTCTTACCCACCTGCCATCAAGTGCAGGACGATCACATCATCTTCATCCTGGATGGCAAATCTTTCGTACTCTTCTTCAGGCACGTATTCGCCGTTGACTCGGACGATGATGTGCCTGAAGGTAAACAGCTTCTCATCCAGCAGGCTTCTGACAGTCATGCCGGAATACCAGGGGTGTGGTTCGGTATTGACTTTGATCACAATTTCGGTTCAATCACTTCCAACAATTGCGGCAGGTCCATACCGATTGCCTTCAACTTTTCGGGGGTTGGAATGCCATTGTTCGTCCATCCGCGGCGCCGATAGACCGCGTCCATCAGTTGTTCATACTGGTCTTCACGATAGCGGCGGGTGGCAGCAATTTTTTCGTCCAAATCCATCGAATCAGGGTCCAGACCCTGATATTCTCTCAACTGCTTGTCATACAAGTCTTGTCGGGAGAGGTATTCTTCGGGCGTGACCGGACCAAGTGAGCGATAGGGAGGGTAATCGTCCTTTCGTTCCCCTTTTCCCATCCGCACGCTGAATACGCGCTGGAATTGGTAAACCCGCTCGGATTGCAAGATCAATTCATCTTTATCGATGTTCTGCCCTGTGACAGCATTGAAAATATCGACATAATTTTGCACGTGCTCCGGTACTTTGGCTGGGGAGTCGGTTTTGTAGTTATCGGCTGGCACAATGTCGTTCCAGGGAAGTTTGCAGAGTCCCACCAAACCAAACCAGGTGCGGAACATGGGGAAGTAATAGAGCGCGTTGGCTTTGTCTTCAAAAGTGGGGATTTGTTTATTTACCATGTCCATAAAGATTAGCCAGGCTTCATCGTGTTGTGGACCCTTGGTAGCCATGGCAAAGCCGCCTTGCTGCGCGAGACTTTCTTTGTGGGAATACTCGGCGTACTCCAGTCCCTTGGTTTCCATGCCGATATCTTCCAATAAATCTGCATCGGCACCAAATTGTTCGACGAAGATTTTCTTCAAATTGCGAATGCCCAATCCAACCAGTCTACCGAAACCTTCCCCGCGAGACATCTGGTGCAGTAATTCAAGGACAGCGTACTTATTACCGAAGCGCAGCTCCAGCCCGCCAGTGTGATCGGGACCGATCTGCTCGCGTTCGTAACATTCCATGATGAAAGCGACCGTGGTTGCGAAAGAAATTAGATCGATGCCATAGGTATCGCAATAGAAATTTTCTTCAAGAATTGCCTGCGGGTCAAAAATGCCCAAATTGGAGCCCAACCCTGCCACGCATTCGTATTCCGGTCCATCTACAGTCACACGTTCGCCGGCATAAGGTCCGCTGGTAAGCAAGAAGTGATCAGCACACTTGGCGCAAGACATGGTGCAGCCATACCAGCAGCCATCATGCAAGCCCTGAGTGAGCCATTCATTGATAAACACATCCGGAGATATTTTAACCACTTCAGGATCGCCACCAGTCTGGAAGTTGCGCGTAGGCAACAGGTCGTACTGGCTCATGATCATGACCGTGTTGGCAGTACCGATCTGGCGCATTTTGTTCTGCTTGCTATCCAGATCGTGCATTTGTTTGTGATATTTCACACCAACCTTATTGATGGTAGATAAATCGGCAGCGTTGTTGAGGTTTGGTGTGACGCCTTTGTACTTCACGACCAGCGCTTTTACTTTTTTATCGCGCAAGATGGTGCCCAATCCTCCGCGGGCTGCCTGCTTGAACCTGCAGACTTTTCTGCGTGGGTCATAGAATGAAAAATTGAGCATGCCCATATACCCATGTTTGGCAGCACTGCCTGTGCATACTACGGATACGTTGACCATGTCATCTTCATTTTCCGAAAACTTACGAGTCAGCTCTTCAGCGAGCAGATGCGAATCTTCAGGATATTCATCCGCTTCTTCGATCTGGATGCGACCGTTGTTGCCGTCAATAAATATCAAGATGTCCTTATCTGACTTACCTTGCAGCTCGAAAGCATCCCAGCCAGAGAATTTGAGCAGGGGTCCAAAGTAACCACCAGCATTGCTGTCAATCGGAATACCAGTCAGAGGCGAAATGGCAGCAACCAGGGTCTTGCCGGTGCCGGAATATTGAGTGATGCCGCCCAGGGGACCGACGCTCATCACAATTTCATTCTCAGGTGAGTTCCAGCGGGTCTGAGGTGTGACAGCATTCCAGAGGTACCAGAGGTCAAAGCCTTTTCCTCCGGTAAATTTCTCTTTCATGAAGTCGGTGACTTCTTTTTCCTCGATGCGGAGGTCAGAAACGTTGATGTAAAGTGATTTTCCCGAATAGCCACGCTCAATTTTTGCGGGTGTGTAACTGTAATCTTTGAGGATAGTTCCCATTAAATCTCCTTTACCTGGCTGACCAGAACTTCAAGCGCACCAGTTGGGCAGGCTCTTGTGCAGATATTGCAGGCGATGCACTTGAAGGGCACCTCCAGGTCATCCGCATAAAACATAACCAATTCAGAACAAAACCCGACACAACCAAGGCAGCCAACGCACTTTTTCTTGTCAATACGTACCACGCCGTTACGGTCACGGTAGATGGCATTGGCGGTGCACATATTGATACACTCGCCGCATTGGGTGCACTTGCGTGCCCGGTAAGTTCTGTTGTTTTCGACTATTCGAATGGCGGAGTAACGCGGATCGTTGGTTTTGAAGTAGGCTTGCGAGCACGCCACTTCACAATCCAGGCAGCCGGTGCANNCCTGCTTGTGGGTGAGTACTTTCATTGAAGTCTTCCTTTCTAATTTTCTGTATTCAATTGTAAGGAGGGTCGGGCTTTCCGTCAACTCACAGCGCAATAGAAAGATCAAATGTACCGATTCAGTCGCTGTTGGCCAACTAAAAAAAAGAGGCTGGCAAAAGCCAACCTCTCTTGAGTATCTAACCGATGAAATCAGCGCTTTGTTCTACAAGAACATGTACGGCAAAAATGCTCCCGATGTTCCGAACAAATCACGGAAGATCGCGATCCCACCGCCAAATACGAGCAAAACTGGCAGGATGATACAGATACAAAGCACCAGCAAGATAATCAAAATGATTGCCCAAATCGGGAAATCTCTTTTTTTATTACCTTCCTTTTGTGAATCCGCGATGTGATCCGATCTTATGGCGCGAACATCCTTGGCGGTGATAGTAGGACCCATGAGATCGGGACCTATACCGATCGGAGAGGAGGCAAACTCGCCAGCGGAGAATGGGTCTGGTTGCGCATCTGGTTCACAACATTTATCAGAGATGTCAGGAACATATTCATCACCGTAAGTGTGTTCGTGCTTGTGTTGAACAGCAGAAGAATCCTCCCCAACCTCACTCCAGGTTCCCTGGACAGTTTCAGCGGTTTCTTCAATTGTGTCTGACACGTCAACATGCTCTTCTTCGACCTGATCCCAGGCATTTTCTGCTGCCTGGTCGATATGTTCTCCAGCCTGCTCAGCAGTATCTTCAACCTTATCCCAGGCGTTCTCGGCAACCTGGCTGGTTCGTTCTGCTGGTTCTTCAACATGGTCCCAGGCGTTTTCTGCTGCCTGTTCGATGTGTTCTCCAGCCTGCTCAGCAGTTTCTTCAACATGGTCCCAGGTGCTTTCTGCTGCCTGTTCGATGTGTTCTCCAGCCTGTTCGACTGTATCTTCAACTTTATCCCAGACGTTCTCTGTTGCCTGGGTCAGGTTTTCTGCTGCCTCTTCAGCCGCTTGAGCCGCATCCTCAGCGAATTCATCAGCTTTGTCTTCAAAATTTTCGTCCATCATAGCCCTCACTCTGATCGTCTAGAAAAGTTTGTTTAATTATAACCGGTAAGAAGTGAGTAAAAAGTCTTGTAAAGGTGCGATATATATTCTGAATTATCTTGTAAAGTACGAATATTCATCAGGTCGAGACAACTCTAAAAACAGAATATAATGACCAACGAAAGGTTGGTAGATATGAAAAAATTTATGGATGAATTTAAAAAGTTTATTACAAAAGGAAATGCACTTGACCTGGCTATTGGTGTGATCATCGGTGGGGCTTTTGGAAAAATTGTCAATTCCCTGGTGGCGGATATTATTATGCCTCCCATTGGCATGCTTTTGGGCAAAGTGGATTTCAACAACCTGTACTTGCAACTTAACAAAGCTGTAGTCAGCATTCCAAAAGGCACACCGCTTAGTGTTGCACAGGAACAAGGTGCGGTCGTTGTGGCTTATGGATCATTTTTGATGGCGATCATCAACTTCCTGATCATTGCTTTCTTTATCTTCCTGGTGGTCAAGGGAATCAATAAGCTGCGTGATCTGAAGAAAGAGGATGAAGTTGCGGCAGAACCGACAACGAAAGTTTGCCCCTTCTGCAAGACAGAGATTCCCCTGGAGGCAACCCGCTGTCCCAACTGTACATCGCAATTGGACTAATTTACATATTCTTAAAATAAAACGGGCTGTCAAAAAGCAGCCCGTTATTCGTCTCTGGACGTGTTAAAATCATCCAATGGAAAACACGGTCTACTTCGGGGATAACCTCAAACTACTTAAAACACTACCGGATAATAGCATCGATCTGATCTACATCGATCCGCCTTTCAATACGGGTAAAGTCCAGGCGAGAAAGCGTTTTCGGACTGTGCGTACCCAGGTTGGCGAGGGCGACCGTATAGGCTTTGGCGGCAATTCTTACCAAACTGAAGTGTTAGGTGAAGGCGAATACAACGACGTCTTTGGTGACTTCGAAGCCTTTTTGCGACCCCGACTCAAAGAAGCTTATCGCGTTTTAAAGCCGGATGGCAGTTTCTATTTTCACATCGATTATCGTGAAGCCCATTATTGTAAGATTACCCTGGACCAGATCTTTGGGAGAGAGAATTTCATCAACGAAATTATCTGGGCGTACGATTTTGGAGGGCGCGCAAAAGACCGCTGGCCAGCCAAACATGACACCATCTTTTTCTATGCAAAGGACTATCAAAACTACACCTTCAACCTCGATGATATCGACCGTATTCCCTATATGGCTCCTGGACTGGTAGGTCCGGAAAAAGCAGCCAAAGGCAAATTGCCAACCGATACCTGGTGGCACACGATTGTGGGTACCAACAGCCGCGAAAAAACTGGCTATCCGACCCAGAAACCCGTCGGTATCCTTGAGAGGATTGTGCGGGCTTCTTCTGATCCTGGTGATTTGGTACTGGACTTTTTTGCTGGAAGCGGAACAACCGGGCAAGCCTGCCTGAACCTGGGTAGAAAATTCATCCTTTGCGACAGCAATCCGCAGGCGATCGAGGTGATGAAAATCCGTTTTTCCAACCAGGGTGATGTCGAATGGAGAAATTTGTGAGTAGAGAAGACACTGGTAATCCCTTTCCAATATTTGGATACGACTCCGATCCTAACGCTATCCTGCGACCAAATCACGCTGGGTTAGAAATCGATTTTCCGGAATACCTGGTTGTGTGTTTTTTCCGAGAAGTGGTCTCAAAAGTTGCCGAGGAAAACCAGGCTGAGATTCTTCACACAGTTGTGTCGGAGGGTGGGTTGTATCATTTTTACGCAATCAATTTCAAAGGCAAAAGAATAGCTTTTGTTCAACCTGGGGTGGGAGCTCCGATTGCCGGAGCTATTTTGGAAAAAGCTATTGCCTTTGGTGCCAAGCATATCGTTGCGTGTGGGGGTTGTGGCGTATTGGATAAAGAGATTGCTGTTGGTCACGTATTGTTGCCAACGTTGGCTTACAGGGAGGAAGGGCTTTCTTATCACTATTTGCCCCCTTCTGAGGCAATTGAGATCGAACCCAGAACCATCGAAGTGCTTGAGACTGTGCTCAAAGAAAATCAAATCGATTATCTTTCAACCAAGGTCTGGACGACAGACGCGGTCTATCGTGAGACATTGAAAAAAACTGCATACTACAAAGCCAAGGGTTGTTTGGCAGTGGAGATGGAATTGTCCGGTCTGGCTGCAGTGGCGAAATTTCGGGGTGTGGATTTTGGCCAATATCTTTATGCAGGTGACACGGTTGTCCCGGAAGGATGGGACAAACGCGATTGGGTCAACAGAAAGGACATCCGAGAAACGTTATTTTGGCTTTCAGCGGAAGCTTGTTTGAGATTAGGTGAGGAGAGTTAAATGCCTGTTTTTGATCATGTTGTTTTACCAAAATTAACTTCTACTTCTTTGAGAGGTATGTCCGGCATGGAAGAGTTTCTGATGCCGAGTTACTCTGGTTTTGGGCTGGCAAATGTAACACCGACGATTGCCCATTGGTTAAAGGCAGGACTGTTACCTGCTCCCATCCTGGACCAATCCATTTTAGATAACTTCGAAGACCATTACCAAAATGTTATCCTGGTTTTGGTGGATGCGCTCGGTTACAACCAGTTTAAGAGGTTATTGGATGAGGGAAAAGCACCCCTATGGAGCAAGCAACTCGAAAATGGAATACTTTTCCCGATTACCAGTATTTGTCCCAGCACGACAGCCTCTGCCTTAACCACTATCTGGACTGGTACAACACCAAATCAGCATGGTGTGGTTGGTTATGAGATGTGGCACAAAGAACTTGGGCTGGTTATGAACAATATTCTCCATACGCCAATTACTTATAAGGGAGATGTGGGAGGGTTAGTCAAAGCTGGGTTTGAACCAACCCGTTTTATGAACCAGACACCAATAGGGCAGCGTTTTTCGAACCATGGCGTGGAAAGTCATGCCTTTTTACCCGGTGGAATAGCCAATTCAGGATTATCACAGATGCATCTGCCTGGCAGCCATTTGCATGCTTTTACGGCTGAAAGTGACTTATTCCTGAACATGCGCGATTTGCTCAATGCGCCATCCAAACAAAAAAGGTTTGTGTACGCTTATTGGAGTTATGTTGATGGACTTATGCACCGCTATGGCACTTTCAACGAACGTGTCACTGAGCAGTTTTTCGATTTCAGCAATGCCTTGTTTCGGCTGCTTGTGAGCGGTTTGGATGCTTCAGTGCGCCAAAACAGCCTCATTCTAATTACAGCGGATCATGGCTCTGTTGAAACGCCAGTCAATCAGGGCTATGATCTGGCGAATCACCCTGAACTGACCAATATGCTCACCATGGCGCCGACCTGTGAAGGACGTTTGCCGTTTTTGTATGTGAAACAGGGTCAAATCGATGCAATCAAGGCTTACTTTGAGCATAGCTGGCCAGGTGAGTTCGAATTTCTGACCCGCCAGCAGGTTTTGGATATGAAATTGTTGGGGAACGGGCAGGATCATCCAGATCTTGAGGATCGAATTGGGGATCTGGTGGCAGTTCCGAAGGGGAATAGCTATCTTTGGTGGCCAGATCGACCCAACACGATGCAAGGCAGGCATGGTGGCTTGCATGAGGATGAGATGTTGGTGCCGCTGTTTAGTATTGGTTTGTAAAAGCAAACCAGAGACAGTTTGAACGAAAAAAGACCCACACCCCAGCCCTCAGCCTACGGCGCGCAAGCAGTCCCCGGAGAGGGAGTGAAAACCTGCAAGCCATCACCTGTTCACTGATTTGCTTTGGGTATCCTGAATTTGATCTTGTCATCCTGAGCAAAGCGAAGGATCTTTATGGTTGGCAGGCAAGAAAGGCTGGGTTTGGAACCCACCCGTACGGAGGGGGCTTGCTCCCTCAACTATTTGACCTATGGGCTAGGTCAGGAGACCTTCGCCAACGGTTGGATGGTTTAAATATTACACACCCACACCCCAACCCTCAGCCTACGGCACGCAAGCAGTCCCCGGNNCCCACACCCCAGCCCTCTCCCTAGAGAGGGTGAGTAGTCTATGCAGGCGTCACCAGTTGACTATTTGGTTCTTCGTATCGTGTAAATTAAAGTGTGATTTCGCGGTAGCCGTAAGTGTTGATCACCCGGGTTTCTTTGTATTGAGTCTCGCGGGGAGTGAAGGGATTATATACGTGCACATGACCATGCAAATGAAGTTTCGGTTTGAAGGTTTCGATCAGCCAGCGGAAGGCATCCACCCCCTGGTGAGCTGGATCATCGTCATCATGTATTCCTGTCGCTGCAGCATGGGTTACGAAAATATCCAGGTATCGTCCGTAAGTTACTTTGTTCAGCATTAAGCGGGGAACCAGGCTGTACACCATTTTCCACATGCGTTGCTGAGTATACTGATAGGGACCAAAACTATAAACCAGACTACCTTCAATCCCGGCTAAGATCAAGTCGTTTTTCTGGTCGAAATGGACTTTTTTGTGCAAGTTGATCGCACCCGGAGGTTCGGTATGGATATTACCTTCCTCGTCCCGAATTTTTTGAACGTGATTTCCATGAACATAATAGAGTGGCAGGTCGAGCATGCTGACCACGAATTCCAGATAGGCTGGAGGCAGATCCCCGCACGAGATGACCAGATCGATATCAGGAAATCGGTTTTTGATATTGGGGTTGTAAACCGAAGCCACTTCCACATCGGCAATACCAAGAATTTTCATCCTGGATCCCCAATCGCCACGGCGACAGCCGCAGCCAGACCGCCATCATGCGTGATGGAGACGCTCCATTGCCTAAGCCCTTTTTCTTGCGCGACCAAAAGTGCATTTCCATGCAGATGAAGGATTGGTTCACCGCTCCATTCATGCAGAATCTCAATATCCTGCCAGGCTACTTTGCCGATACCGGTTCCCAAAGCTTTGGAGACCGCTTCTTTGGCAGCAAAAAGACCGCT
>DOEX01000241.1 GCA_003532515.1 Anaerolineaceae bacterium
AACCCGTACACGCCTGCACCGCCTGGCTGGCGCTTTCCTGGCTCAGAGGATAGACTATGCGAAGTGGCTCGATATTTTCAAGTCACTACCCAGAGATGATTCTGAAGCCTTCAATGAGACCAGCCTGCGCATGATGAAACTGCATGCTTCCACCCAGGAACGCTTGCCTTTTCTCGACACTTTCTATCAAACCTGTCTGGCACCCATTGCTCCTGTCAGTTCAGTCCTGGATCTGGCTTGCGGTCTAAACCCGCTTGCCATGCCCTGGATGCCGCTCCAAAAAGACTGCACCTATCTCGCTTGTGATGTGGTTGAACCCCAAGTAAACTTCCTTATTGCCTATTTTTCACTCACTAGTCAAACCGGAAGTGCTTTCACATGCAACCTGCTCCAATCCATTCCACAGCAAAAGGTGCAGGTTGCCTTTTTGTTGAAACTCCTGCCCATCCTTGACCAGGTTGACCCAAACGCCTCTTGCACCCTCCTCGAGCAGGTACAGGCGGACCACTTGCTTGTCTCCTACCCCTCCAAAAGCCTGGGTGGACGCTCCAAAGGGATGAAGCAGACCTATGCCAAGCATTTTGAACGAGTCACATCGGGCAATAAATTTGATGTCAAATCGTTCGATTTTGCCAATGAGACAGTTTACCTGCTGAGCCGATGAACACGATCACTGAGATTGACATCAAAAAGCTGATTGAAGCGGTGAATAGTTCACGCAAATACCGAGAGTTGGATTTGCCAGAGGAGATGTTGCGGGATTTAATTGCGGTCAACCTTCCCAATTCCAGGAGTATGGCAGAGTTGAAAACGAATTTTCGGACTGCTCTGCACAATGTCATCGCGCCTTATCTGGAAACCATCGATTACGACAAAGAAATCCAGGCATTGCAGGCTGAGAATTTGAGCCTGCCTGAAACCCTGGAAGCGTATTGCCTGAAAATAATGGCAAAACACGCCTCAACCAGGGAGAGAATCCCTCACCTGGAAGCGTTTTTCAACACGATATTTGAGATCATCGGCAGCCCACACAGTATCCTGGACCTGGCATGCGCAATGGATCCGCTTTGCTTGCCTTGGATCAAGCTGTCACCTGGTGCGAGTTTCAAAGCTTACGACATCAACGGTCCGCGTGTGCGCTATTTGCAGGCTTTCTTATCCTTAGCCTATCCAAATTACCAGGCTATTCAACAGGATATCCTGCTCCACCCGCCCAAGGAAAAGGCTGATTGCGCTTTTTTCTTCAAAGAAGCCCACCGGTTGGAAAAGCGTCAACCCGGTTCTACCCGGATCTTGCTGGATGGAATCAACGTTTCGACGGTCGTGCTCAGCCTGCCCTCCGTGGATTTAAAAGGTCATCATTCCCTGGAAGTTTTTCACCGCCACCTGGTGGAAAAAGCGCTGGAGGGAACAACCTGGCAGCAAGAGGTGCACATGGTTGGCAATGAATTGCTCTTTTTCATTCACAAGGATCCTGCCTAATGAGCCCCCTGGATGAATTCACCGCTGCCCTCCAACGCTACCAGCCCTACCTGGACCAAGCCGATTATGCTGCGCTTCTAGCCGAATCGGATCAAATTGCCCCCTCTGCGGTGCGACTTAATCTATTGAAAGAGTCCACCTCAACCCTGCCTCTCCCCAGGGGGGAGGGTGATAAAGAAATGCATTTACCCCTTGCCACCGCAGGGGGTTCGGGTCGACGTCTGGTGTACCTTAGCCAAAAGTACGGCTGGGTGACAAAGCCATTACCATTCTCAACGGACTCAATTCAAATTCTTGAAGCTGAAACATCTCCAAGCCAAACGCGCGAATTTCAATTAGGCCAGTATTACTTGCAGGACGCTGCCTCGATCCTGCCCGTTTCGCTATTCAGCACTTCTGATAAACCGCTTCTGAAACTGGATATGGCTGCCTCCCCTGGTGGCAAAACTACCCAAATGATTGATGCGTCCCTCGACAAAGATTTTGTGATCGCGAACGACTCCGCCGCATCGCGCCTGTCGGCTTTGCGGACGGTTTTGCAAACCTGGGGTGCCGCCAATTACGCCATCACCAATTATCCCGGCGAACGCTGGGGAGATTGGTTCCCTGAAACCTTCGACCAAATTTTGTTGGATGCACCCTGCAGCATGCAGAGTTTAAGGGCTTCCTCCAGCCATCCACATCGCCCAATCACGGTGGATGAGCGCGGTCGCCTTGCAAACCGCCAGCAAGCCCTGCTTTTTTCAGCAGCGAAAGCATTAAATACCGGAGGCGAACTGGTCTATTCCACCTGCACACTGGCACCTGAAGAAGACGAAGCCGTTGTATCAGCCTTGCTTGAAACTTATCCAGGCACTTTCCATATCGACCCTGCCCCTGCCCGTCAGTACAAAGCATCTGGATTGATCCAGTTTGAAGGGCAACAATTCCATCCTGAGGTACTTCACGCTTTAAGAATTTGGCCTTTTGTCTTTCAAACCAACGGTTTTTTTGCTGTCAAGCTTATCAAGGACGAATCTATCCAAACCGGACGAACTGAACCACCTTTCAGGGATTTTGGGTCTACAGGTTATAAACCTTTATCTCCAAAGCTTTCCCAGGAGTTGAACAATACCATCCAAGAAACCTATGGTCTTGATTTTGGAAGTCTACTCAAAGCGCTCAACCTTATACCTATGCGCAGAATGGGTACAATCCAGCTATTACCGCAGGAGTATTTGAGCACATTCATCAACCTTCCGTACAATTCAGTTGGTATGCCTTTAGGTCGGTTTATCCGCGATCAATTTGAAGTAAGTGTCGAATTTGTTTTGCGCTTCGGAAGCGAATTCTCTCGCAATGTTTGGCAGATCCCGGAAGATCTGGTTGAGCAATGGATGAAGGGGTTTGACGTCCGTGGTGTTGACCCGGCTGGAATCGAGACTGGGACTGTCATCGCAATCCGGGATGCGGAGGGAAATAATCTCGGCGCAGCAAAGTATTCGAGCAAACGCATGCGAAACATGCTTCCCAACCGCCATCTCAGCTATTGATTTGGAAATCGCATTTGAAGGCAACCTAAGATTGTAGGGCGTGATTGAGGACTTCCTAACGTTGTTTGAAGCAAACCTTAAGCTGTCCTCAATCCGCCGTAAATACGCATAATCTTCACAAAAATCCCAGGCTGGCAGATTGGATGCACATAAATAATCCGGTTAACAATCTTAACGGTGCTTCGAATCTTGCCCACATTTTTGGTTCATTCCAAAACCATGATGCATTGCAGAAAATGAATCGAAAGAGAGCTTTGAAATTCGTTATTTTTGGCGAACTTTAATTCTGCAAACTGTCAACAAAATTTCGCAAAATGGCACTACCAGCAATGCAGGCTGTTTCCATCCGCAAAATACTGTTCCCAAAAGAAACCTGCTGGAAACCAAATTCCTCAGCCAATTTCACTTCTTCTGCGCTGAAACCACCTTCGGGGCCAATTAAAAGAATCAATGATTTTAGGTCAGCACTGATCAATGGCTGCAATGTATCCGAACAAATCCGCTTCACGATCGCCGTACCCTCCCATGCAATCAACTTCAGATCATGGTCGGATGTTCCCTTGAGCATATCTTTGTAAGAGCTTACAGGTAGCATTTCTGGCAATTTCGCCCGCAGGCTTTGTTCAGAGGCCTCACGCGCGATAGATTCCAACCGGTCCTGTCGGGCACGGTTGGTTTTCAGGTCCTGAACCAGTGAGCGCGAAGAGATATAAGGGTAGAACCGCGAAATCCCAAGTTCAGTTGCCTTCTGGATGATCCACTCGATCTTTTCTCTGCGGGTAAGACTGTACGCCAGGCTTAGGTGAATGAATGGCTCGTCACGACCTGCTTGTTTGTCCATGATGTGTCCTGTGACCAGGTTGCCTGTCAATCCATCCAATTGAACCAGGTATTCCCAACCAGTATTATCCAACACGATCACAGCATCTTTCTTAATGTCAAGACGCAAAACTTTGCGGATCTGTTTGGACAAATCCTCCGGAAAAGTTACTGCCCCCTCAACAATTTGATCTGGGTGTAAGAAGAATCTTTCCATAGCTCGATTTTACCTGATTAATCCGGGTATAGTTTTTTTTGTTGATTAACTATCGAACAAACTTGCTCCAACTGCAGTGGCGAATTCGGCATGTTCGGGGATAAGAAATCTGACATTGTACAACCTGGAAAAACCATCAAGGATATTTTTTCCAAGTGGCATCATGGAAAGATTGCCCGTTATTACGATCCGATCAAGCCCTTGCATCCTGGCAGCCAACACAGAGGCTGTTCCAACCGATTGGAATACCAGGTTGACAATTCCAGCCGAAATATCCTCAGGTCGGGCTAAGTCTTCCAGTTTTCCAAAATTTGAAGCAGTCGCATCGGGGGTCAGACCAGGGATTTCAGCTGTTGTGATGTCACCGATCGTTAAGTCAACCATACTCAGGTCGCCCTGATCTGCCAGATTCGATATCGTCTCAAATTCACGAACATTGAGCATTCGTTCCGCCAAGCCCTGCAGAGTGCCTCCGCCAACGCCAGAACCGATCACGTGTTCCACTTGCCTGCCTCTGGCAGCCACGATTGATGTTCCTGTGCCCATGCTGACGACAATTGCTTCATCCAAACCAGCCAGGTGAAGACCGCCCAAGCCAACACAATCAAATTCAGGCACGATTTTTGTCTGGCAACCAAAAATATCGCTCTTCAGCTGGGATGCTCCTACTCCTGTAGCAAAAATTTGTTTAACATCACCTAAGTCCTTGCCAATAACGTTGAGAAACTTTCCCAATCCACCGCTGGCAGAGGTTAAAGGATCACTAGCCTGAACCCGAACGAAACCAAACAGCTCACCTTTTTCGTATCCGATGATTTTCGTCGTCGTTCCACCAATATCCAGCCCGACAATTAAGCCCATTTTTGCTCCAATCTCTTCACGATTCACTGCATCCAATCTGAATTGTAGTATAGAATAATCCTCATGGAAACAAAAGCAAACGAAAACAACAATGCCCTGCAATTCAAATACCTGGACCTGGTGACTGTAGCTTTCACTGTCATCCTGATCCTAAGTAATTTTGGCTCCTCAGCCAAGATCATCGATTGGGGCATTTCAATTGGCAACATTAGGCTGGCTTTTGATGCCGGCACCGTTTTTTTCCCATTTGCTTACATTTTTGGCGATATTCTGACTGAAGTCTATGGTTACTCCCGTACCCGCAGGGTAATCTGGGTCGGCTTCGGAGCCCTGGTTTTCACCTTCCTGATGTTCTGGCTGATTCGGGTGCTGCCAGGTGAGTCACTCTGGCAACAAACCGTTGGCCAGGATGCTTTCGAATCCATTTTGGGCGGTATCAGTTTCGGAGGGATCGTTTTAGCAAGTATCCTGGGTTACCTGATTGGTTCGTTCGCTAACTCAGTTATTATGGCCATCATGAAAAAGTTGACCGGTGGGAAACACTTGTGGATGCGCACCATCGGCAGCACGATCATAGGCGAATTCCTCGATTCAGCCATCTTTATCGCGATTGCTTCTCTGACAGGCGTCTTTCCCTGGGAATTGTTCTGGAGTTTGACTCTGACCAATTACATTTTCAAGGTCGCGATTGAGGTTCTCTTCACTCCCGTTACATATTGGTTCACGAGAAAACTCAAACACGCTGAGGGTGCGGACGTCTATTCAGACCTTACAGATCTGAATCCTCTTTCGTTTTAGCCTTTTCTTTTCGAAGACCTTCAATACTGATCACAAACTCTCCCCTTATTTTTTCGGTGGAGAGCTTTTCAATGATTTGAGAGATCGATCCGCGATAGTGGTGCTCAAACTTCTTAGTCAGATCGTTGGCAACAACAGCCTGGCGGTCTCCAAGCATCTCAAGACTATTATTCAGGAAGGCGACCAGGCGATAGGGGCTTTCATAAAACACCAGCGTATGTGGCGATTCAGCTTCCATGGCGATGAAGCGTTTGCGGGGACCTTCCTTGTTGGGCGGAAATCCTTTGAAAGTAAAAGAATGAAGCGGGAGATCTGCCAGGGTGAGCGCCATAATGACCGCCGAAGGACCGGGAATAGACTGCACTTCGATGCCAGCTTCGAGTGCGGCGTGTGCCAGAAGGTAGCCGGGATCTGAGATGCCAGGCGTACCTGCATCAGTAACCAGGGCGATCGTTTCGCCTCTCTCCAGCCTTTCTAACAATTTTGGGACCACTTTTTTCTCATTGAAGTTGTTTAAAGCTGTTTGCGGTTTGGAGATATCATAATGCTTGAGCAATACAATCGTTTTACGCGAGTCTTCGCTTGCAATCAAATCAACGCTCTTTAAAACCTCGACTGCACGATAGGTCATATCACCTAAATTTCCAATGGGGGTGGCTACAAGGTATAGCATCTGGTTTCTCCTTGTTTCCAATTATACGTGAGACCCAACGAATTTCGTGGTTCTTCGATAAGCTGTGTTTCAAAAATGGTCTCCACAAATTTCTTCGGCTATCTCTTGCTCACTGCAATACCCTGTGCCATACCGCTGTCACTGCGAGACTCTTTGCCATCATTCCTTGACGTACCGCGAAACGTGGGCTTGGCAAAGGGTCGTGGCAGTCTGCCTTAATCTTCTCTCTCTATACGTGAGACCCGCGATAAGGTGGCACGTGATAGAATTTCCTCATCTCAATTTAAGGTAACCACTATGGAAAGAACTGTCCCAATCCGCTCCTCTGAAGAAATCGACCTCTATCTGCGCACCATTTACTCCCTGCTGCGTTCAACCAACGAAGTCAACATTCGTACTCTTGAAGGTGTCCACGCAAGCACGGATTCATCCTTGCACATGCACGCGCTTGGCGACCAACCTGATACCTCTGCCCTCATCTACACTCTCTTACGTTTACCCTCCGTTATCACGAGGGTCAAAAAGGTCATCCTGGGGCAATCAGCCAGTAGTTTCACAGAATATGGCTACAACAACATTGAATCATGGCAGGAAGTATCTGCCAAAGCCCGCCGCAGAAAGTGCTTCTATGATGGCAACGAGAGTCTAGCCTGTTACATCGCTTCCCGTTCAGATATCGATGACGTTGTTCCCTGCCTGACCGCTCTGCAAATCGAATGGACCAAGCTGCATTTTCTACTCAACACACTTGACCCCGCTCTCCTGGATGAAGCCTTGCCTGCAAATCCGGATGCCTTCAGGCAACTTGGTGATCATTTACATCTCTCTGAAGATGACCTCGCCCGATTGTACACAGTCCTGGGAGATCAGTTCACTGAGACGATGAAAATTTTCAGAGCACGCAGAGCTGATTTTACGATTCAACTGCTCAGTGGCTCTCTGAACGATTACCGGCGTGCTACCGTAAATTGGTGGAACAATATTGAGGAACATGCTCTTCAATTGATTGACCGACCAGTGTACTTTGTTTCATCCAACACACACAGTCTGACCAATCTTCTGTCCGGTTATGCCCTGGGTAAAAAGGACGACCTGCTGCAGTACATTCATGAGTACGAGCCGGCTTTGCAGGCTGAATGGGAAGAAATCAACAAGCAGGATAGCCCATCGAACCCAGAAAACTTTTACTACTATGCCATGAAAAAATATTTGGGCACTGAAACGGGAAAACCCTTGATCGAAGAGCAATTCCAATTTGAAAAGAGTCGTGGCATTAATCGTATCCCTAGCAAACACTCTT